>CAMPAT010000241.1 GCA_946633275.1 uncultured Clostridia bacterium | reverse complement strand
AAAAGTTCGTATGACTAATGAATTATTCACAAAATCACATTGCGATATTTGTGCAAAATTAACATAATTTTTTTGAGCTGTACGAAGATAAGAAACTTTTGTCGTTTTCTGTCAATTCTGCATTTTCGAGCATATCGGGTCTGCGCTCGAGAGTACGCAGGAGCGACTGTTCCCTGCGCCACTTGTCGACGTTTGCGTGATGACCGCTGAGGAGAACTTCGGGCACTTCGCGTCCGTGCCATTCTGCAGGGTGAGTATACTGCGGATATTCAAGAAGCGAGCTGAAGTGGCTCTCCTCCTCAAAGCACTCGTCGTTTGAGAGCACGCCGTCGAGCATACGTGAAACGCTGTCCGCGAGAATAAGCGCAGGCAGCTCGCCGCCCGTAAGCACATAGTCGCCGATTGAGATTTCCTCAGGCTGAAGCTCCTCAATAACACGCTCGTCAACACCCTCGTAGTGACCGCAGAGGATTGCGATATTATCAAGCTTTGAAAGCTCCTTAACACGCTGCTGAGTCAGCGTTCTGCCCTGCGGAGTCATATAAATCAAATGCGGCTTTTTGCCGAGCTCGTCGCACAGCGAATTAAAGCAGGCGTAAATAGGCTCTGCCTGCATTACCATACCCATTCCGCCGCCGTAAGGCTTATCGTCAACGCGGCGGTGCTTATCTTCAGTATAATCGCGGATATCGCGCGTATTAATCTCTACCTTGCCCGCTTCGCGCGCTCTGCCGATAATGCTTTCGCCGAGAACGCTGTCGCACATATCAGTAAAGAGCGTAAGTATATCAATCCTCATCAAAAAGTCCTTTCATCGGAGTAATATATACTAATCCTCCGTCAGTATCAACGGCGACAATAACGTCGGGAATAGCAGGAATAAGCGTATGCTTTTTGCCGTTTTTGACGTCGTAAATGTCGCACGAGCCATAGTTGAGAACATCGCAGATTTCGCCGTAATCCTCGCCTGTTTCGTCGTCAATAACGCGGCAGCCTATAATATCGGCGATATAAAACGCGTCATCGTCTATCTGCGCTTCGTCGCGGTCACAGTAAAGTACTTTCCCTTTAAGCTCCTCTGCTTCATTAATGGACGGGATTTCGCCGAACTTAAGGATTGCAATATTCTTCTGCGGACGCGCGGAAACGAGCGTAAGCGACTTTGCTCCGCTGTCGTCAAGATAGACCCTGGAGAGCTGCCTTACATAATCGATACCGTCGCACCACATCTCAAACTTAACCTCGCCCTTAAGTCCATGGGTATTATTCACTTTTCCGAGTTCAAGATATTTTTTCATAATAATAACCTTGTAAAGAGCTTTAGGCTTTAGGCTTTAAGCTTGAGCCTTTTGCCTTTTGGCCTTGAATTTACAGTTTCAAAAAGCACCCGTAGAGGGTGCTTTTAACTAATCTATTTCAACCGATATCTGGGCGTCCTTACGGTTTGCAGCGGCGCGCATAACAACGCGTATTGCCTTCGCAATTCTGCCCTGCTTGCCGATTACTCTGCCCATGTCGCCTTCTGCAACGTGCAGATGATAAACTACCACGCCTTCTTCGTTAGGCTCGTCAACATCGACCGAAACTGCGTCCGGATTATCTACCAGACCTTTAGTAATGGATATTAACAAATCCTTCAAAGAAAACACCTCCTGTTTAATTATCAGCTAAACCGATATTAAAGGATGCCTTCTTTTTTAAGAATGCTCTTAACTGTGTCAGTAGGCTGAGCACCGTTTGCAATCCACTTCTTAGCCTTCTCTGCGTCAATCTTGATTTCAGCAGGGTCTTTCATTGTGTTGTATGTGCCGATTTCCTCGATGAAACGACCGTCACGGGGATATCTTGAATCTGCTACTACTACACGGTAGAACGGCGCCTTCTTTGCGCCCATTCTGCGAAGTCTGATTTTTACTGCCATTTTAATTACCTCCAAGTAAAATAGTTTTAAGTTTTAGGTTTTAAAATCCAAACGGATTCTGTTGGTTTTTTACATTTCCCATCAGCTTTTCAGCCATTTCGGGATTTTGCTGCATCATTCGGCGCATTTTCTTGCTGACCTTCGGTCCTTTGTTGCCGCCGATTTGCTTCATCATTTTTTGCATCTGCTTAAACTGTGAAAGCAACTTATTTACATCCTCGACCTGACGTCCGCAGCCTGCGGCAATACGGCGTTTGCGCGAGGGGTTAATGATTTCCGGATGAGCACGCTCGTCCTTCGTCATAGAATAGATAATCGCTCTGAAGCGGTCAAACGCTCCCTCGTCGATATCCTCGTCCTTAATCTGCTTGCCGATACCGGGGATGAGCTTAATAGTATCCTTAATTGAGCCCATTCGCTCAATCTGCTCAAACTGGTCAAGCAGGTCGTTAAGGTCAAATTTGTTTTTGGCGAGCTTTGCTTCAAGCTCAGCCGCTTTTTTCTCATCGAGCGCCATCTCCGCTTTCTCAATAAACGAAAGAACGTCGCCCATTCCGAGAATACGGGAAGCCATACGGCTCG
>CAMPAT010000240.1 GCA_946633275.1 uncultured Clostridia bacterium | reverse complement strand
TTCCGTCGGGCAGCTTCTTTGCCGAGGACTTCGGCTCAAAATTCTGATGAGTGCCGACATAAACCTCTGCAATTACTGCGCCTTTACAGTTAAGCGCATTATTCACAAATTCGCCGAGCGAAGCGTTACTGTCACAGCGCATATATTCAATCGAATAAGCCTGAGCCAGCTTATCAAGCGGCGGAAATTCAAGGTCATTACTCTCGGGTCCGATACCCACAAGCTCGCCGCCGAAAAGGTTATTCTGAGTTTGTCGGATTGAATGATACCCTGAATTATTAATAACGAATATCTTAATCGGAAGCTTATTAGTTTTAATTGTCTGCAGCTCCTGCAGATTCATCTGAATTGAGCCGTCGCCGCTGATACATATTACTTCGCTGCCGGAGGCGCGAGAGGCGCCTATCGCAGCAGGTAAATCGTAGCCCATAGAGGCTATTGCGCTGTTGATAAGAAATCTTGAATTCCTCTTGATTTCATACGCGTGAGAACCCACGACGCACGCAGAGCCGTTACCTACGACGGTTAATGCGTTTTCGCCGAGCGACGACGAAAGAGTCTTGATAAAAGCGTAAACGTTCGCCTTATCTGTATCGTCAAAATGCTTTTGCTGTACAACGGGATAATCGCGCTTCCAGCTTTCGCACTTTTCAGTCCATTCGGTATAATCAGCGAGCGGAGCTGTAATTCTTCCAAGCAGTTTTTCAATCACAGACTTAACGTCGGCGCAAATCGGAAGGTCGATGTGAAGAGTCGGCTTCATAAGCTCTGCCGAGTCAATATCGACTGCGGCGACGTAAGCCTCCCTCGCCCAGGTTTTATAATTATATCCGACCTGGCGGATTGAAAGACGCGAGCCGAGAGACAAAACGAAATCGGCGTTCTGCACAGCAAAATTGCCTGCTCTGTCGCCCATTATGCCTCCTCTGCCGACGTAAAGAGGATTAATGTCCTCAATCAAATCAATACTGTTCCAGCACGTTGTGACGGGCACGCCCATTCTTTCAACAAGAGAAACAAAGCTGTCGTAAGCGCCCGAAGTTCTTATAGCCGAGCCTGCAATAATTACAGGTCTTGACGCTTTCTTCAATTGTCCTATTATTTCTTCAATATCGCTGTCAGGGGCTTCAAAGCCGGTTAAGTCGGGCGTAAACTCAGCTAAGTCATCCGTATCTACATACGCACCCTGGACATTGAGCGGAATATCGAGCCACGAGGGTCCCGGTCTGCCCTCTTTTGCATAAAAGAGAGCCTTTTGAAGGTGATATTTGATTTTATTCGGCTGAGTTACCATCTCGCAGTATTTTGTCATACAGGAAACAGCCTTGCAGATATCGAACTCCTGGTCGCCCATAGCTCTGATGGGAAGTCCTGTACTGCGCGCAGTAGTATCATACCTTACCTGACCGCTGATGACGAGCATAGGTATTGAATCAAGCCACGCACCGACTACGCCTGTTATCGCATTTGTTCCACCCGGTCCTGTCGTAACGCAGCACAGAGCCATTTTATTATGCACGCGGTAATAAGCCTCTGCCGCAATCGCAGAAGCCTGCTCATGGTGGTTATATGTACATCTTATTCCCTCATAGTGTCCGAGGGAATCGTTGAGGTGCATAGCGCCGCCGCCGACAACCGTAAAGCAATCGGTTATTGAGTTTTCACAAAGGAACTGAGCGATGTAGTCGGATACTTTAATTCTCATTAATCAAGTGCCTCAATTATTGTTTTTGCCATATAGTCAAGCTTGGCGTCTGTCATACCGGGATAAACTCCGAGCCAGAAGGAATTTGCCATAACTCTGTCTGTAACTGAAAGGTCGCCGATAACTCTGTATTTATCAGTACCTCTGATGTCGTCGAATACAGGCTGTCTCACTATATTACCGGAGAACAGCATTCTCGTCTGCACACCTTTTGCTTCGCAGTATTGTACTAATTTATTCTTTGACACTCCGTCTTTACAGGTCAACATAAAGCCGAACCAGGATGGATTACTGTTTTCTGTTGCTTTTGGGAGTATCAGCTTATCCTGATATTGACTGAGCTTTTCATAAAGTCTGCCGAAATTATATCTTCTTTTTTCTGCGAAGGAAGGGAACTTGTCAAGCTGAGCGCAGCCGACTGCCGCCTGCATTTCCGTCGCCTTCAGGTTATATCCGAAATGAGAGTAAACGTACTTATGGTCATATCCCTGCGGAAGCTCGCCGTACTGACCGTCGAAACGGTGGCCGCAGAGATTATCAACGCCCGACGGGCAGGCGCAGTCGCGTCCCCAGTCGCGCATTGAGCGAGCAATCTTATTAAGCAGCGGATTATCTGTATAAACAGCGCCGCCCTCACCCATCGTCATATGGTGCGGCGGATAAAAGCTCGATGTACCGATATCGCCGAAGGTGCCCGTTAAGCCCATTTTTCCGTCAAGGACATACTCGCTTCCGAGCGCGTCGCAGTTATCTTCAATAAGCCAGAGGTTATGTCTGTCACAAAAAGCCTTAACCGCTTTAATA
>CAMPAT010000239.1 GCA_946633275.1 uncultured Clostridia bacterium | reverse complement strand
AAAGAGGGCGAGCAGATTGTCGCAAAAATTCCGAAAAACTCGTTCGTCGTACCGCTTTGTATAGAAGGTGTGGAGAAAACGAGCGAGGAGTTTTCCGCCGAAATTGAGAAGATTTCGCTCTCGGCAAGCGAGATTACCTTCGTTATCGGCGGCTCCTTCGGACTCAGCGACGAGGTTAAGAGACTCGGCAGGCTGAAGCTCTCGTTCAGCAGGATGACATTCCCTCATCAGCTTATGCGCGTTGTGCTTCTTGAGCAGATTTACCGCGCACTTTCAATATCTAATAATTCAAAGTACCACAAGTAGTTGCACTCTGCGAAAACTTGTGGTATAATCTTTTTGCAAATCTGGAACTAACGGAAGCAGGTGCGAATCCTGCGCAACCGCCATTACCGTATTTGACGTGAGAGCAAGTCATCAGCCATTGGGAAACTGAGAAGGCGATTTGCGTTGTCATAAGTCGGGAGACGAGTTTCAGCTTTAATTCAGACTCTTGGGCAAGTGGAAGAGTAATGAGTGAATATTGCGTTTTTTCGTCGCGCTCATTTTTCTCTGCCCGAGGGCAGAGATTTTTTATTGGAGGGAAAAATGAAGAAGGTATTATCACTCACACTTGCGCTCGTTATGCTCCTTACGAGCTTCAGCGCAGTAACTGCTGTATCGGCAAAGGAGCAGACTCCGCAGGTAACGGCAGTAGAAACTCAAATTGAAAAAGCGGCACAGTTCATCATTAACAACACATATGATATGAACTCTCTGAGCTATCCTGATTATTGGCTCCTGCTCAGCTCAGGCGTTGATATGAGCGCCTATAAGGACGATTATTTTGCTCGCCTTAAGGCTAATCTTGACAAGAATGACGGTAAGATTATCATTGAAGGCACAGAATGGTATCAGAACGAAAGCGGCGGCTGGGAATCATATTCCTACAGCTACGAGGATATTTCGGTTTACGCTGCGGTTATTATGACACTCCAAGACTATTACGAAGAGGATCATGAGAACAACCCGAGCTCTACCGATTTTTACGGCTATGACATTACAGTTCCGTTTGAAAGCTTTGATTTATCAAAGATTACAAACCCGTATTCATACCGTCTTGCAATTGAAGCGAGCATTAGAGAAGGTAATAATGAGTATGCGGACACTCTTGTAAAGGATATGATTTTGCGCTTCTATACTCTCGGCAAAGGACTTGACAACTGGGGATACAGCTGCGATAACGCAGGTCACTTCCTCACATCGCTCGGCGTATTCAGCGATTGCTTTGGCGACAAGTATAAGAAGTATTCCGACGACGCAGAGAAGGTAATCAAGAGTTACACAAGAGAAAACGGTGCAATTTGCGACGAGCAGTACGCGCCCGACGTTAACGCAAACTCAACGGCTCTTGCAATGATGGGCTTCGCTGCAATGGGCGACTACGACAACGCTTATTGGTATTATGACAAGCTCATCAGCGGTTTTTACAATGCAGAAACAGGCGCATTTTTGGCACCGAATTATGATACGGGTGTGTTAGAGGATAACGTTACCGCTACCAAGGACGCGCTTCGAGCTCTCGGCTACTACAAGAATAACCTTGCAAACTGTCACACTTGGGAGCAGGAGGTTATCAAGCCTGCAACCTGCACACAGGCAGGTCTTGTAAAGCTCACCTGCAAAGCGTGCGGCGCTACAAAAACAGAGCTTATTGACCCAAGCCACTCGCTTGACTATGTTGCCGCAAAGGCAGCTTCTCCCGTTGCAACAGGCAATAAGGCTTATTACAGCTGCTCAGCCTGCGGCAAAGCGTTTAAGGACGCAGGCGCAACTCAGGAAACTACCGTTGAGGCGGAAACTATTGCTAAGACTGCTAAGTACGCAAATACGCTTACAGTAAAAGGCAAGACGGCTACATTCAAGGCAAAGAGCCTCAAGAAAAAGGCGCAGACAATTGATGTCAAGAAAGCGCTTGCCGTATCGAAGGCGCAGGGCAAGGTTACTTATGCGAAGAAAAGCGGCAACAAGAAGATTACCGTTAACAAGAAGACAGGTAAAATTACTGTCAAAAAAGGTCTTAAGAAAGGCACTTATAAAGTATATGTTAAAGTAACTGCCGCAGGTAACGCATATTACAAAGCTTCTGCGAAAACAGTTAAAGTTACAATTAAAGTAAAATAATCACCATACTAATAACCGCCCGTTATTTTTCGGGCGGTTAAAGTTTTTATAAAAAACTCTTGACAAACGAAAAGAAGATTGTTATAATGATAACGAAATGAATTGTACACAATTTAATTTTACAAAATAGGAGGAAACAAAAATGAACGTTTTAGATTTTAAAGTAATGTCACAGAAGGGTGAAGAAGTAGCTCTCGAGCAGTACAGAGGCAAGGTGCTTCTTATCGTGAATACTGCAACTCATTGCGGTTTTACTCCTCAGTACAACGGACTTGAGGCTATGTATAAGAAGTATAATGACCAGGGCTTCGAGATTCTCGACTTCCCTTGCAACCAGTTTGCTTTCCAGGCTCGC
>CAMPAT010000238.1 GCA_946633275.1 uncultured Clostridia bacterium | reverse complement strand
AGCTCACTCATACAGGACCTAATCCTGCTCCTGTTGATTACGTTGAGCCTGAGGCAGTACAGGCAGACGCTGCTGCAAGCGACGAGGGGGTAATCCTCTTCAAGACAGCCACTTGTCCGAACTGTAAGGCTGCTGCCGCACTTCTTGACAAGGCAGGCATTCAGTACACAGCTCTCAACGCTGACGAACAGCCTGAACTCGTAAACAAGTTCGGCATTAAGCAGGCGCCTACCCTCATCATTCCGAACGGCGACGGATTTGAAAAATTCCGCGGCGTTTCCGACATCAAGGGCTGGCTGATGAATCAGTAATAACACAAGCAGAACGGGAGGGAGAACCCCTCCCGCTCTTTATAGAAGAAAGGTTATAATATATGTATGATATAGTTGTAGTAGGCGGAGGCCCTGCAGGAATGACGGCGGCGCTTTACGCTCAGCGAAACGGCAAGAGCGCGCTCGTTATTGAAAAAGCGGGCTTTGGCGGTCAGATAACGCATTCGCCGAAGGTTGAAAACTTCCCCGGCTCCGTAACAATCAGCGGTAACGAGCTTGCGGACAAGCTCTTCTCGCAGATACTCGAGCAGGGCGCCGAGTTTGAAATAGAAACCGTCAACGCAATCGAGCAAAACGGCGACACAAAGATTGTAAAGACGGAAGAAGGCGGAGAATACGAGTGCAAAGCAGTTATCATCGCAACGGGCGTTAAGCACCGTATGCTCGGTCTTGAGGGCGAGGACGAACTTGTCGGCGAGGGAATATCGTTCTGCGCAGTATGCGACGGCGATTTTTACAAAGACAAGACAGTCTGCGTCGCAGGTGGCGGAAACTCCGCGCTCCAGGAGGCAATTCTCCTCTCGGACAAGTGCAAAGAAGTAATTATGCTTCAGGACCTCGACTTCTTCACGGGAGAGGAAAAGCTGCAGCAGGTACTCTTCTCACGAGATAACGTGAGCGCTCACACGGGAGTAAAAATCACAAGGCTCATCACCGACGGCGACGATTTCGCAGGAGTCGAGATTGAGAAAAACGGCGTGAAAGAAGAAATAAAATGCGACGGACTCTTCGTAGCAATCGGGCTTATACCTGAAAACGAGCCCTTCAAGGAGCTTGCCGACTTAAACAGCTTCGGCTATTTTGACTCAGACGAGCAATGCCTTACAAAAACGCCGGGAATATTTGTTGCAGGTGACTGCAGAAGCAAGTTCGTCCGTCAGGTAACAACTGCCGCTGCAGACGGCACAATCGCTGCTCTCGCAGCCTGCAGATACATTAATGAATTATAATTATAACGATAAAATAACACCTCGGACTAAAGTCCGAGGTGTTATTTATATGCTTTTCTTCATTGTGAATACGTTTTTTCCGTCGGTATAGTCATACGCGACGAAGTCCATATTCTTTTTAACAAGATATATTCCGAGTCCGCCGATTTGACGTTCTTCTGCAGAAAGCGTTATGTCAGGGTCAGCCTTCTCAAGAGGATTATACGGAGTTCCGCTGTCGGTTAACGTAATCGTAACCTCCCTGCCGTCAAGGGCGAGAGCGATTGTCGCTTCCCCGACTTCATCACCGTACGCGTAGTTCGCGATATTTACGAACATTTCCTCAAGCGAAAGGTCAATCTGCGTCTGAGCTTTCATCGCGCAGCCGTTCTCCTCAAGGAAAGAGTCTACGAACGTCATAACCTCATGCAGGTTATCGTTCGTGGCGTCAAGCGTCAGCGATTTTTTATTATCATCTTTTCGTTCAAGACAAAGCATAGTTAAATCATCAAACTGGGGTGCCTCTCCCACGAATTCGTCAACGCTGAGTTTGATACCGTTGATGACAGCTTCGGGAGAGTCTGTTTTATACTGTCCCCGTTTACGAGCATTGCGGCAGTTTCCGCCATATGGAAAGTGGAGGTTGAATACTCGCGCTTAAACGAGTTCGTAAAGCTCACATATCCTATTATGCTCACAATCCAGCTAAATAAAATCAGCAGAAAAACTATCACGCCTATAATATTAACGCCAGACCGGAACGGAGCTTTTTAAAAATCATAACTTATTTAATAGTTAAAATATCAGTAAATCCTGTAATCTCAAGGACTTCCATAACGTCGTCCTGGACGTTAATTACCTTCATTTCGCCCTGCGCGCTCATAAGCTTCTGCGCCTTGAGCAGAACGCGGAGACCTGCGGAAGAAGTATAGCTCATATCCTTAAGGTCGAGAGTGAGCTCCTTTACCCCGGCAGTATTGTCTAAGATGAATTTTTCGAATTCAGGCGCTGTAGTAGTGTCAACTCTGCCCGATACTGAAATAACGAGGCTTTCGCCATCAAGGTTCTTGTTAAGTTCCATAATCATATCTCCTTTAATAATAAAGTTTATCAATTGTTGGTACGGTTTCAATCAGATACTGCGTACAGTAATCAATCGTAGGCTTATGCTCTGCGCTGTCAAGCCCGAACTTCTTAATCTGCCTGCGCAGAATACGGGTATAGCAGATGATTTCCGCCATTTTAATAATATTTTCAACAGCTTCCCT
>CAMPAT010000237.1 GCA_946633275.1 uncultured Clostridia bacterium | reverse complement strand
AGCTGTTTCCTGTTGAAAAGCTTATTTAAAAGCGAGCTTTTACCTACGTTAGAACGCCCTGCAAAAGCAATTTCAGGTTCTTGTGACACAGGAAGTTGGGCAGAAATGCCGAACGCTTGCTCGAACTTTGCATTGTTATAATTCATATGATTGCACCCTGCGTAGCGGAATTTGAGTTACCTACGCTGTATGTAATGTCGTGAATATTATTTTTATACGGTGATTCCGTCAAAGCGTAAGGAATTAATTCGTCAAATGAAGTAACAGTAACAAATTTTACAGAAGATTTAACTTCTGTGCTGATTTCGCTTAAATCCTTTTCATTCTCTAAAGGAATAATTACAGTATCACAGCCTGCTTTATAAGCAGCCATTGATTTCTCCTTTAAGCCGCCGATAGGAAGCGCCTTTCCTTTGAGCGAAATTTCACCTGTCATTGCAATATTCGACTTAATCGGAATGCCCGTAAGCTCGCTTAATAACGCAGTAGTTATTGCAAGTCCAGCAGACGGACCGTCCTTCGGTATAGCTGCTTCGGGAGCATGAATATGAATGTCTTTTGTCTTATAAAAATCAGAAGACACGCCGTAAGTATCTGCTTTTGAGCGAATGTAAGATACAGCCGTTTTCGCGCTTTCCTTCATAACATCGCCGAGATTACCCGTTAGCTCAATTTTCCCTGTTCCGTCAAGAGCAGAAATCTCAATCGGAAGCATTGTTCCGCCCACCTGAGTCCACGCAAGTCCGTTAACAACGCCTACCTGGTCGCTTTTGCTGACAACATCTTTACTGTATTTCTCAACGCCTAAGTAGTAAGATAAGTTTTTATCCGTAATTTTTACTGCTTTCTTTCCGCTTTCGAGCTCAACAGTTGCTTTTCTGCAAAGAGTAGAGATGTTCTTTTCAAGATTACGCACGCCTGCTTCTCGTGTGTAGCGTTCAATAATCTTGTAAACAGCGTCATCAGTTATTTTAAACTCCCTGCCGTTTAACGAATGCTTACTCATTGACTTTTTAATAAGGTGGCGTCTTGCTATGTTGAACTTCTCTTCTTCAGTATAAGAGTTAAGTTCGATAACCTCCATTCTGTCATAAAGAGGAGCTGAAATAGTTGAAACATCGTTTGCAGTCGTGATGAACAACACTCTGCTTAAATCAACGGGAAAATCAATATAATGGTCAGTAAAACTGCTATTCTGTTCAGGGTCGAGAGCTTCAAGCAGCGCAGAGGACGGGTCGCCCTTAAAATCAGCGCCAACCTTGTCTATCTCATCGAGAAGAATAACAGGATTCATAGTTCCGCTTTTTATGACAGCGTCTATAATCCTGCCTGTCATAGCGCCTATGTATGTTCTTCTGTGTCCTCTGATTTCGGCTTCATCGTGAATACCGCCAAGAGCAACACGAACATATTTCCTATTCATTGACTTAGCGAGAGACTTGACTATGCTTGTCTTACCGACACCGGGAGGTCCGTAAAGACAGATGATTTGACCGTTAAAATCAGGATTACGTTTGAATACAGCAAGACTTTCAACAATTCTGTCTTTAACCTTATCAAGTCCGTAGTGGTCTTTATCAAGAATTCTGCGCGCTTTATCAAGATTAATACTGTCTTTAGAGTACACTCCGAATGGTATTTCAAGACATTTATCAAGATAGTTGCGAACTACTGTACCCTCATGGGAACCGGACGGCATTTTCATCAGCTTATCGCATTCTTTAAAGAGCTTTTCTTTAATTTCATCGCTGCAGTCTGTTGCGGCAATTTTTTTCTTATATTCATCCGCTTCTTCAAGAGGATTGTCTGAATCACCAAGTTCATCGGCAATCACGCGCATTTCTTCACGAAGGTAATATTCGCGCTGATTCTTGTCAATCTCCTTTTGAACTTTTGACTGAATTTCAGCCTCAAGCGACAGAGTCTCATTCTCTCTTTTCAGCAGAGCGAGGACTAATCCTATGCGCTTTGACGCAGAATACTCCTCAAGAATTCTCTGCTTGTCCGTATAATCAAAAAATGAGTTTGCGCAAATAAAATCAGAAAGCTCACTTATATCGTTTAAAGAGATAATCTTAGATATTACTTCGTTAGAAATCTTGCTGAAATTAGCTGCATATGCCTCAAATTCATTTTTTACTGCTCGGGAATACGCAACATCCTTAGCTGTGAGCGCTGATTTTGTCTCGCTGATAACGTCAACGACTCCGACAATAAAAGGCTTGTCCTGAATCAGCGTAACGATATTTGCTCTTTGCACGCCTTCTACCACAACTCTGAGATTTGAAGAGTTAGGAAGCCTTACGAGCTGCTTTATATCGCATATTACGCCGACTTCAAACATATCCTCAAGATTAGGGTCGTCAACAGAGGCGTCACGCTGAGCAACGAGCATAATCTTCTGGTTCTTGTTCATAGCGTATTTGAGTGCAGCAATGCTCTTCTTCCTTCCGACATCAAAATGAAGAGTCATTTTTGGAAAAAGTACAAGTCCCCTGAGAGCTATTACAGGTATTTCAGTAAATTCAGTTAAATCAATCATTT
>CAMPAT010000236.1 GCA_946633275.1 uncultured Clostridia bacterium | reverse complement strand
TTCAATAAGTCTGTTAACTGCATTGGCAATTTTTTCCTCGTCGCCCTTCTTCTCCGGAACGATAGCCATTGAATAAGAAGCATAAGGAACGGCAACTCTGTCAAGAGTAACAACGTTACCCTGAGCGCACATTGTGTCGCCTGTCTTGAAGGTGGAAAGCTTAGCAATAGCGCAGATGTCGCCTGCCCGGCATTCCTTAACGTCGTTCTGCTTTGCGCCGAGAGTATTAACGAGCTTACCTACTCTTTCTTCATCGCCCGTTCTTGAATTAACCACAGTCATACCCTGAGTGAGAGTACCTCTGATAACCTTGAAGAAATTGAGTTTACCGATGAACGGGTCTGCAATTGAATTAAAGCAAATTGCTGCAAGCGGAGCTGAAGCGTCAACTGCAAGCTCGACAGGCTCGTCATTGCTGTCAGTAGCATACTCAGATTTCGGAGCAGGCGCACAATCGGCAACGAAGCCGAGAAGCTGGTCAACAGCCTCGCCTGTTGCGCCTGAAAGCGCAAATACAGGAACAATGCTGCCGTCAGCAAGACCGATTGAAACACCCTTAATCTTATCTTCCTTAGTAAGCGGCTCGCCTTCAAAATATTTTTCCATAAGCTCATCGTCAGTACCTGCGACAGCTTCGTTAAATACTTCCTTAATAGCCTCAAATCGAGCTTCATCTTCGTGCGTGATATCTGTAGGAGAAGCCTTGACGCCGTTATAGCTGAAAGCCTTGTCCTCAATCATATTATAATAACCTGCAACCTTGCCGTCTCTGATAACAGGAACAACAACAGGACACATTGAAGTACCGAATTTTGCAACAAGACCGTTAAACGCCTTATAAAAATCGGCTCTTTCATCGTCCATCTTTGATGTAACGATAATTCTTGCCATTCCCTTCTTGCCGGCATTTTTAAATGCTTTTTCAGCGCCTGCTGCAAGACCTGAGCGAGCGGATACAACGACGATAGCAGTATCGGCAGCGCGAAGACCTTCGCTTGCGCCGAGAGCGAAGTCAAAAAGACCCGGAGTATCAATTACATTAATCTTTGAATTATTGAAGTTGAACTGAAGAACTGAAGAAGAAATACTGATACCTCTCTTCTTTTCCTCAGCGTCGCAGTCAGATACAGTATTACCGTCCGCAATTTTACCGATTCTCTCGGTAACGCCGGCAACATTTAACATAGCTTCACAAAGAGTAGTCTTACCTTTAGAGGCGTGACCTACAATAGTGATATTTTTAACATTACTCATAAATTTTCCTCCAAAATAACGTTTGTATAAATTGTACAACACTCTTTATATTATGTCAACATATTTTAATCATTTTTAACATAACACACAAATTTAGACATCCTATTTTGTTACTATTACTAATAATATATGTTTTGAATGCGAGCAAATATGCGAGTTGGATTATTTTAACCGAATTGTAATTATTATCTCATTGAAATAATATATAATTTTTAGTATTATATTAATAACATTATTCTGCATATAGGAGGAATAAAAATGTCAAGTAATAAGATTAATTTATCACTTCTCAGCGACGTACTCGAAAAGTACGCAAGCGTAAAAGGAAGTCTAATAACCATTCTGCAGGAAACTCAGGATATATACGGTTATCTTCCGAAAGAAGCAATTGAATTAATCAGCGACAAAACGGGTATCGCCGCAAGCGAAATTATGGGTGTCGGAACATTTTACACTCAGTTCAGATTTGAGCCTGTTGGTAAATACCTCATCATGCTCTGTCAGGGCACAGCCTGCCACGTTAATTCATCAGAGCTTATTCTTGAAACTATCAGAGAAGAGCTTGGGATAGACGACGGAGGAACAACCGATGACGGTTTATTCTCACTCAAGTGCGTTGCGTGCCTGGGCTGCTGTTCACTCTCCCCTGTTATGATGATTAACGAGGACACATACGGAAGCCTTACGCCTGATAAGACGAAGAAAATACTTAAGGAATTAAGGGAGGCGGCAAAATGAGAATAGTTATCGGACAGGGTTCTTGCGGTATTGCCGCAGGCGCAGAAAAAGTCAGAAGCGCGCTCCTTAATGAAAATGTTGCTTGTGATATTTCAATAACGGGATGTATCGGAATGTGCTATCTCGAGCCTATTGTTGATATTTACGACGGCGACAAGCTAACAAGACTTGTAAAAGTAAGCGAGAGCGACGCACCAAAGATTGCTGAATATGTAAAAACTAACGATATTTCACTCATCAGCGACTTAATTGTTTCCGATGAGGATAATGAATTTCTCACAAAGCAGACAAGAATCGCCCTTCGTCGTTGCGGCATAATTAACCCCGAAGAGCTTTCTGCTTATATTGAAGCCGACGGTTATACAGCGCTCAAAAAAGCAGTATGCGAAATGACTCCTGAAGAAGTAATTGAAGTAATCAAGACATCCGGTCTTGCAGGTAGAGGCGGCGCAGGCTTCCCGACATGGTTCAAGTGGAACGCAGCTCGCCAGAGTGAAGGAGAAGAGAAATATCTTATTTGTAATGCAGACGAGGGCGACCCCGGCGCATTTAT
>CAMPAT010000235.1 GCA_946633275.1 uncultured Clostridia bacterium | reverse complement strand
TTTTTTTTTTTTTTTTTTTTTTTTTTTTTTTTTTTTTTCTGCGTGTCGGGTCCGCTTACGATAATCATTGAGAATTTACCGCTGAAAATCTTGAAGTACGGCGTAGCGTCCTCTACAAAAATCATATGAAGCCCTGCCGTCTCATTGACCGCGTCAACCATTTCACGTATAACGTCCAGGGTCTCGCTGTCAAGCGGCTTGTTTCTGTACGCCCTGCGCGACCTGCGCTGTTCAATTGCTTTTATATATTCCTCGTTCGTCATAATACGTCCTCCGTAAGTCAGGGAATATTATAACATATTTAATAATCAAACTCAACATTATACTTGCGCGCCCACACATAAATTTGTAAAACGTACGCAAGCACCTGCGGAGTGCGCATAAGCTGTCCGTACCACGGCTCGCTCATCGACTCAGGCTCAGCCATAAGGCAACGGATTTTTTCCGCGTTCACCATTTCCCAGAGCGGCGACGACTTGTCGGCGAGCGCGATTTCAAGCATACTGCATACCTCGCGGAGATATACGGGATTAAATGTCTTCGGATACGGGCTCTTTTTACGCCACGTTATGATTTCGGGCAATTCGTTTTCAAATGATTTGCGGAGTATGCCCTTTTCCCTGCCGTCGTATGCCTTAATGCTCCACGGCATATTGTAAGCGTACTCAACGAGCCGCCAGTCGCAAAACGGAACGCGCACTTCAAGCGACGCCTCCATACTCATAACGTCTTTACGCACGAGAAGCGTCTGCATAAACCAGTTCATATTCAGCACAAACATCTCGCGCATTCGCTTTTCGAGCTTTGTGTCGCTGTCGAGCGTGCTGACCTCCTTGAGGGTATCGAGATACGCGCTGCGCGCGTAGTCCTCGCCCTCGGGAAGGAAGCCTTCCTTCAGTATGCTGCGACGGACGTCGGTGCTGCGCGACCACGGGAACGTGTCCTCAAACAGGATTTCGCTGCGATGATACCACGGATATCCTCCGAAAATCTCGTCGGCGCACTCTCCGGAAAGACACACCGTGTAATCCTTCTTTACCTCCCTGCAAAACAGAAGCAGGCTTGAGTCAACGTCAGTAAATCCGGGTGCAGTCCGCGCCTGGGCAGCCTCAATCAGCGCCTCGGCGACTGCTTCATTACCGAGCACAACGTTCTTATGCTCGCTTCCGATATAGTCCGATATCAGATTGATGTAATCAGAGTCCTTGTTCGGCTGAAAACGGCTGGACTCAAAGTATTTGTCATTGTCAACGTAGTCAACCGAGTATGTCGAAAGCACCTTGCCGCCATCCTTAAAATAATCGGAAGCGACCTTTGAAATAATCGACGAGTCGAGCCCTCCGCTGAGGAAGGTACAAAGCGGAACGTCGCTCACGAGCTGGCGGCGGATTGCGTCAGTCACGAGATAATGCGTGTGCTCCTGCGCCTCTGACGAGTCGTCATAAAACGGCTCTGCCTTAAGCTCCCAGTATTTTTTTACGCTCATTTTACCGTGGCTGTAGTACATAAACCCTGCAGGCGGAAGCTCGCGGATTTGGCTGAAAACTGTTTTCCCGATTGTCTTTGCAGGACCGAGCATAAAAATTTCATTAAGCCCTTCGCGCGTACATACGGGGCGCACACCTCTGACATAAAGCAGGCTTTCCATCCTCGACGAGAACGCGAACGTATCGCCGACAAGCGCATAATAAAGCGGCTTTACGCCGATTCTGTCGCGGCACAAGAACAGCTCTTTTGACTCCTCGTTATATATTCCGTAAGCGAAAATACCGTTAAACTTTTCGGCACTCCGCTCATGCCACATATGAAACGCCTTCAGCACAACTTCCGTGTCGCAGTCTGTATCAAATTCATATCCGAGCGACTCAAGCTCATGCCGCACCTCAGCTGTGTTATACAGCTCGCCGTTATATACTATCGTATATTTGCCGAACCTCATCGGCTGTGCCCCATTTTCAACGTCGATTACCGCAAGACGTCTGTGAATCAGCGCCGCGTCAGGCAAAACGTATTCGCCCTTTGCGTCAGGTCCCCTCATCTTAAGCGAGCGGCTGATTTTGAATATACTTTCCTTTTCGTTTCTTAAATCAATACTGTCACTAAGTATTCCTGCTATTCCGCACATAGTATTCACCTCAAGATTATCATATGCAAAAAGTGAAATAATGCAAAAAAATAACACCCCATTTTAAAAAAAGTATTGACTATTCTAATTTGTTGTGATATATTATTAGGGCGTTAAAGATACGCTGGTGTAGCTCAGTTGGTAGAGCAGCTGATTTGTAATCAGCAGGTCAGGGGTTCGAGTCCGTTCACCAGCTCCACGGGGCGACGATAGTTGCCCTATAATTTGGAAGAGTTCCCGAGTGGCCAAAGGGAGCAGACTGTAAATCTGCCGTCAACGACTTCGGTGGTTCGAATCCACCCTCTTCCACCAATTAAACCGAGAAGGCTTCTGTCTTCTCGGTTTAATTCTTTTAATCAGGGTGGATGAGAAACGAACTCCGGTTTCGCAGACCGAAGGTCGCACGAAATCGGGAGAACAGT
>CAMPAT010000234.1 GCA_946633275.1 uncultured Clostridia bacterium | reverse complement strand
ATACGACCGCGACGTAATTCTTGACAACACTTCGCTCAAAATCGACAAGGGCGATTTCATAGCTATAATGGGCATTTCCGGCATAGGCAAGAGCACGCTTCTCAAGCTCCTTCTCGGCGTGTTCCGCGTTCAGGAAGGAAGTATTGAACTTGAACTCGATGGCGAAAACATAACCGTTGACTACACCACAAGACGTATGTTCTCATACGTTCCGCAGGGCAACTTCATTCTGTCAGGCACGATATACGACAATCTGACGTTCATTAACAGCGACGTTACTGACGAGGAAATTGACGAGGCTATCAGAATTTCGTGCAGCGACGAATTCATAAACACACTCCCCGACGGACTCGACACAGTTATAGGCGAACGCGGAGTCGGACTGTCGGAAGGACAGCTGCAGAGACTTGCAATAGCTCGCTCGCTGCTGTCAAAAGCGCCTGTTGTTCTGCTTGACGAGGCAACCTCTGCGCTTGACGAAGCGACGGAAAAGCGTTTCCTCGAAAACCTCAAAGGTCTCAAAACAAAGACCTGTATTATCGTATCGCATAAGAAGGCGGCGCTTGACATATGCAACAAGCACGTTCAGATTGTTGACAGTAAAATCGTAACGGAGGAAGCATAATGCTTTTAACAAAATGGGGCAAGGAGCTTGACAAAAGCAACCCCCTTCCCGAATATCCGCGACCGCAGTTTGTACGCGACAGCTATATGTCGCTGAACGGAGTATGGCAGCTGAACTTCTGCAAAAAAGAGAGCGGCGTATCAGGCGACGCTTATGACATAGCAGTACCCTTCTCGCCCGAATGTCCGCTTTCCGGAGTGGGACGAGGATTGGAAAAAGACGAATATCTGCTTTACAAGAGACGCTTTACCCTGCCGGACGGATTTAACAAAGGCAGAACAATAATTCATTTTGGCGCAGTTGACCAGAGCGCAAGAATAATGCTTAACGGGTGCGAAGTCTTCTCGCACGAGGGCGGTTATACTCCGTTTGAATTTGAGATAACAGAGTTTCTGACAGACGGCGAAAACGAAATATGCGTAAGGTGCGAAGATGTTTGCGAGGACAATGAGTACTCGCGCGGAAAGCAGCGCACAAAGCGCGGCGGAATATGGTACTCTCCGCAGAGCGGAATATGGCAAAGCGTATGGCTTGAAAGCGTGCCTGAAAAATACATCAAATCAGTACGCATTACTCCCGATTTTGACAAGGAGCAGGTTCGCTTTGATTTCGACGGAACGGATGATGTAAACATCCGTATATACGACTGCGAAGAGCTTATTGCAGACACTAACGAGCATACAATTAAAATCCCCGATTTTAAACCGTGGTCGCCTGAAAGTCCGTTTCTCTACGACGTTGTGTTCACGAGCGGCAAGGACAGAGTAAAGTCTTATTTCGGAATGAGGAAATTCAGCACAGGTACCGACGAAAACGGCGTGCCGAGGCTGTTTCTCAACAACAAGCCGTATTTTCATAACGGTTTGCTCGACCAGGGATACTATCCCGACGGATATCTCACCCCTCCGTCAAACGCGGCTATGGAATATGATGTAAAAACAGTTAAAGAGCTCGGCTTCAATATGCTGAGAAAGCATATAAAGATTGAACCGCTTCTGTGGTATCACTACTGCGATAAGTACGGAATCATCGTATGGCAGGATATGGTAAACGGCGGCGGAAACTACGGACTTGAGGTAAGCGTGCTTCCGTTCATCGGAATAAAGATTGACGACACGAAGCACGAAAAGTTCCACCGCACGAATAAGGCGGCTATGGAGCTATACTATAAAGAACTCGACGAAATGCTCGGCACGCTTTACAACTGTCCTTGTATCGCGATGTGGGTGCCTTTTAACGAGGGCTGGGGACAGTTTGACAGCGCAAAGGCGTACGAGCACATCAAGGCTTACGACGGCACAAGAACTGTTGACAGCGCTTCCGGCTGGCACGATATGGGAGTAACTGACGTTATTTCAAAACACATCTACTTTACACCAATCAGAGTTAAGCAGAGCGACAAGCCGTATCTGCTTACCGAGTTCGGCGGTCTTTCAACGAGAGTAAGCGGACACACCTTTAACGACAAGATGTTCGGCTACAAGCTTTACAAAAACTGCGACAAGCTCACAAAAGCTTACAAAAAGCTTTTTGACAAAGTAATAATTCCGCAGATTGCAGACGGACTGTCGGCTACAGTTTACACTCAGGTAACTGACGTTGAGGACGAGCTCAACGGACTTATGACATATGACCGTGAGGTAATCAAGGTTAACGCAGAAACAGTTAAAGAAATCAATGAAAGGGTTAAATTATAATGAATCAGCTTGAAATCAAAGACGGCGTTAAAGCCGTAATGAAAACTAATATGGGAGATATGACGTTTGTTCTCTTCCCTGAAATTGCGCCGAAGGCGGTTGAAAACTTCACCACTCACGCAAAGAACGGTTACTATGACGGACTGACTTTTCACAGAGTAATCAAGGATTTTATGATACAGGGCGGCGACCCGAACGGCAACGGTACGGGCGGAAAATCCATCTGGGGCACTCCGTTTGA
>CAMPAT010000233.1 GCA_946633275.1 uncultured Clostridia bacterium | reverse complement strand
CTCCTTAGCGCTGAAAACCGAACACTAAGAAAGGTCAGCTATTCAGCTGACCTTTTTTCTACTATATAATCGTGTACTTCGTCTGCGAGGTGTATGGCGCGGTGCGTTTTTTACATTTCTCCGAGGAGCTTATACAGCAGTCTGTAAAGCTGCAAGGACTCATCGGCAGTCAGATTTACGCATTGTCCCATCTGTCTTGGCACATCGACAGCGTCATCGCGCAGCGCCTCGCCCTTCTCCGTAATGGAAACAATCAGATTTCGCTCATCGGACTCGGAACGCTTACGCGTCACATAGCCCTTCGCCTCAAGCTTCTTGAGAAGCGGAGTGAGAGTTCCCGAATCGAGAAACAGCGTGTCTCCGAGCTCCTTAACGTTAACGCTCTTCTTTTCCCACATAACCATCATCGTTATATACTGCGTATAAGTCAAATCGAGCTTGTCGAGAAAAGGCTTATATCGTTTCACAACTTCTTTTGAGCACGCATAAAGCGGGAAACAAAGCTGATTTTCAAGTTTAAGTGCGTTATATTTATCGCTCATTGTCAGAACCTCTTTATCACAATTTGAACAATTTAATTGTATGCAATAAAATTGCAAATGTCAATATATATTTTTAATTTTTTGCATAAAAATAACGGCGCAGCAAAAATCGCTACGCCGTCACTACCATTTTATTCAAACAGATTATTATCCTGAAGCAGAGAAACGAACTTTTCAATATCCCTTTTAGCAGTATCGGGGTCAACGTCGTACTCCGAAGTAATCAGCGAGACTGCTTCATCGACAGTAATATCCTTCTGAAACGCGTCCCAGAGGAACGAGCCGGTATCATTAAGCGTAATCATCGCGTTAAAATCGAGCGAGTTCTTACCGACGGGGACGACGATATTCGAACCTGCTATCTCTCTCTTTGCAAAACCTTTTTTTATCTTCATTTAATCAACTCCGAATTAAAGTTCAAGTTTTGGATAATCAGACTTTTCAAAGCCTGTATCGGCGTAAAACGCGCCCTTCGCCTTAGTCTGCGCAGACGGTGCGAGCGACGTCTTGATATACGCATAGTCCCTGCCGTTAATTATGCCGTCGTTAACGTAGTCAATATTCTTAACCCCGACGGGCGTTGAAGTATGGTCGTTGACAGAGTCGTTAATATCAACAGTCAGCGTAAATGTGCGCTCGAGCACGCTTTCGCCGCTCACGCTCACTTTATACTTACCGGGCGCGTAAACAAATGAGAACGTGCCGTCGCTGCCTGTAGAGGCTACGGCTGCGTTCGACAGCTTAACTGTCGCATTCGCGATTGGAGAATTATCGTAATCGTCGACAACCTTGCCCTTTACTGTAAAGAGCGCGCTCTGATTAATAATAACCTCATAGTCGACGCTTTTATTAAGCACCGTTATCGTAAGCGTATTCGCAGTATAGCCTTCGCTGTTTCGGCTGTACCAATGCTCGTTAGTCTGATTATGCGTATATGTTATAGGATATCCTTCAACAGCCGTATCGCCCGGCGACGAGGTAAGGACTGTCCCGTCGTCAAACTCAACGGTGAGCGACATATTCTGAATAATCTTTGAAATATTATAATAGAAATACGACTCGCCGTCGTCGTCAGTTTTCCACTCGCCGTCCGTGTACCAGGAAAGCTCGGCGGTACAATAAGGCGTAATCTTAACAATCTCAGCCGTGTCATACGACTCGCAGATAAAGCGCACGGAAAGCTCGTTCTTCGTTCTGTCAGGGCTGAAGAAGCCTGCGGCGTAGTAATACGTTGTTCCTGCGTCGAGATGATACTTAAGGCAAAACTGCCTTGACCCTGCGCCCTCGTACTCAGAAGCATTTGGATTAGACGACGAATACGCAAGCTGGTTATAAACCTTCGGTCCTGACGAGCTCATAACAGTTTTCGTAAAGAGATAACCCTCCGTAGCATACGTATTCTTGCTAAGTCCGTACAGCGTGTAAATTCCCGACTGCGACGGTGTGAAAACGTACCAGATATTATCGTCATATCCCGCGTTAGTCGAGACAATATCCTTGCCGAAAGACGCTTCGGTGAGCGTAATCGTCTCGCCGTATGCGTTAAAAATTCCGAAAGCGAGGCTCGTGAGCAATAGCGCCGTCGCCAACAGCCCTGCTGTTAATTTTTTCAATTTCATAGCCTCGCCTCCTTCATAGAATTTACCACTTTAATTATAACAGATAATAATTTAATTGTAAAGTTATTCTATTTACATTTACAAAATAAGAATATATAATGTACGTATGAAAAATAAAAAGAGAAGTTCAAAAAATCTGAAAATTACGACGCGAATTACTATCTCCGCAGTAGTCGGAATACTCGTGCCCGTCATCATACTCCTGGCGTTCTCGTCAGTATTCCAGAACGTAATGGCGTCATATTTCGGATTTGCAACAGTTACGACGAAATCATATTCAACGCTCAATCAGATGCAATGGAGCCAGACGACGCTCTCAATCGCAAACGAGCTCGTTTCCGACAGCAGCGAGGAGAAAAAAGCAGCCGGCATTAACGAATTTGTGACTCCGCTTGAGAAGCTCGGCTCGGGAATATATATCGAGAAAAACGGCGTCCCCTT
>CAMPAT010000232.1 GCA_946633275.1 uncultured Clostridia bacterium | reverse complement strand
ACCAGTGACACTGCGGGTATGAACCGCATGCTCTAGCCAACTGAGCTATAAAGCCATTTCAAATTGCAAGCAAGATTATATCTTATTATTTGTTAAATGTCAACACTTTTATTAAATTAAATTTAATTGTTTGCACATTTGTTTGACAAAGCAAAATTTTAGTGTTAGTATATATTGAATATTATATTAAGAAGGTGTGCCTGTGGGCAAGATGAACAAAACCCGTAAGAAAGTGTTTGACTACGTCAAAGAGACTATAGACGAGCGCGGCGTTGCGCCCTCTGTACGCGAAATCTGCGCGGCTGTGGGGCTGAAGTCTACTTCTACAGTACAGTATCACCTTAACGCACTTGTTGAAGAAGGACTGATTGAGCGCGGCGACGCAAATCAGAAGCGAACCCTTACGATTTCCGGCAGAAGTCAGAAGGCGCACTATGTGCCGCTCGTCGGTACAGTTACGGCAGGGCAGCCGATACTCGCTGTCGAGAGTATAGAGGATTACGTTCCTGTGCCTGTTAATTCTTCCGGCAGGGAGCTTTTTGCGCTTCACGTTAAGGGTGATTCGATGATTAACGCTTCGATTTGTGACGGCGATTTGGTTATTGTTGAGAAGACGCCCGTTGCGGAAAACGGTGAAATTGTCGTGGCGCTGATTGATGACGAGGCGACCGTTAAAAGATTTTTTAAGGAAAACGGGCATTTTCGCCTTCAGCCTGAGAATGATAATTACGAGCCGATTATCGTTGACGAGCTTGCTGTTCTCGGCAAGGTAATCGCGCTTATCAGAAATTACGAATAAGGAGAAATAAAAATGAGTGATTGTACGCACGATTGTTCAACATGCAGCCAGGACTGCGAATCGAGAAAGGAAAGCTTCATTCAGCCGATGAATGAGCATTCAAATATTAAGCGCGTTGTAGGCGTAGTGTCCGGCAAGGGCGGAGTAGGCAAAAGTCTTGTAACCTGCCTCCTTGCAGCAAAGTGCCGCAAGGCAGGACTTAAAGTCGGTATTCTTGACGCCGACGTAACGGGACCTTCAGTACCGAAGTCCTTTGGCATTACGAGCCGCGCTATGCAGGATGAGACGGGACTTCTTCCGACTATTACGAAAACAGGCGTTGAGATGATGAGCGTAAATCTTCTGCTCGAAGATGAGAACTCTCCCGTTGTATGGCGCGGACCTGTTATCAGCGGAATGATTCAGCAGTTTTGGACTGACGTTAACTGGGGCGAGCTTGACATTCTCTTCGTCGATATGCCTCCCGGAACGGGCGACGTTGCGCTTACGGTATTCCAGTCGCTGCCGGTTGACGGAATTGTTATCGTCTCAACTCCGCAGGATTTAGTCAAGATGATTGTAAACAAGGCTTACAATATGGCTGAGATGATGAATATCCCGGTTCTCGGACTTATTGAGAATATGAGTTACTTTATGTGTCCGAACTGTAACGAGAAGCACAGCATTTTCGGCGAGTCGCAGATTGAAGAAACTGCCGCCGAGCTCAATCTCCCCGTGCTTGCCAAGCTTCCTATCGACCCTGAAAATGCACGTCTTGTCGACGAGGGCAGAGTTGAGGATATTGAAGCAAAAGAACTTGATGAATTTATAGACGCACTTAAAATATAGAGGGTGAAATTATGCCGAAGAGAAGCGATTATATTTCCTGGGACGAATATTTTATGGGAGTTTCCTTGCTTTCCGCTATGCGAAGCAAGGACCCCAACACTCAGGTCGGCGCGTGTATCGTGAGCGACGAAAACAAGATTATGTCTGTCGGTTACAACGGTTTTCCGCGCGGCTGCAGCGACGACGATTTCCCGTGGGAGAGAAACGCCGCAGAGCCAAACGACACGAAGTATCCCTTCGTTTGTCACGCGGAGCTTAACGCAATTCTTAACTCGGGCGGACAAAATCTTAACGGCTCGCGAATTTTTGTTGCGCTGTTCCCGTGTAACGAATGCGCGAAGGCGATTATACAGAGCGGAATAAAAGAAGTTGTGTATATTTCGGACAAGTACGCAAACACTCCGGGCACGCAGGCAAGCAAAAAGATGCTTACGGCTGCAGGAGTTAAGCTTACGCAGTTCAAGAGCGAAAAGAAGATAACATTCACATTCGACGAAAAAGAAGTATAATTTTACATACAGTATAAAAATATGGAACTTGACATTTACGATTTTGACAAAACGATAGTCCCCTTTGACAGCGGAACGTTGTTTGTTGGTTACTGCATGCTTCACTATCCATGGTGCATTTTGTATATGCCGGTTGTTCTTTGCGGACTTATTCTTATGCTGCTCAGAATCATAACTTTTACTCAGTTTAAGCGGATATGCTTTATGTTTTATCCTCTTATTCCGAAGAAACGGGCGGTTAAAGGCTTCTGGGACAGACACGAGCGCGAGGTGCACGAGTGGTTCAAATCGCGCGAGCGCTATAGCGTTGTAATCAGCGCAAGTCCTGATTTCCTGCTCGATGAAATCAGCGGCAGGCTCGGATTTGATAAGCTGATTTGTACGCGCCATAATCATAATACCGGCGCGATTATCGGCGAAAACTGCCGCGGTGAAGAAAAAGTCAGACGATTGTTTGAAGAGTTTGACAAAG
>CAMPAT010000231.1 GCA_946633275.1 uncultured Clostridia bacterium | reverse complement strand
ACGAGGTTCTAAACACAAACAGGCTTGTTGACGCTGACTCCGACGAGGTTGGTCTTTCTCAGAAGCTTTCTCCCGGTAACGTAGCATATTCCTTCAGCGCAGGTTCCGTTAACGGCGTTGACGGTTATATCAGAGTGGGCGACTCGGTTGACGTTATCGTTTACGAAAAGGACGCAAATAATAAGACTGTAACGAGAGTTGCTTATAAGGACCTCAAGATTCTGAGGGTTTCTAACGCTTCTGCAGACGCTACTGCGAGCGAAAGCGGCTCAACAATCCGCGACTACGGCACACTTACAGTTGAGGTTACTGAGGAACAGGCACTTCAGCTTTATCAGATTGAGAGCGATTACACCTTTAAACTTGTTCTTAATCCAAGAAATAAATAATTTGAAAATCGGAGAGTAAGTTTATGGAAAAGATTAATATTGTTGTATGTTCAAATGATACAGAATACAAGGTTCTGCTTAAGAACAAGCTCGTAACGGATGATATCGAGATTATCGGTTACGCTGATATTGAACCTAATGCAAAAGTCAGAATTCAGGGATTTGTTCCGGATGTCGTTGCCTTCCTTGTTGATAGCTATGATATCAATACTCAGTTCACAGACTACATTGAGGATATGAACCTTTCCTCAATAGGAGCAGTTCCCGTAATCCTTACGGATAAAGTTACTGTTGACATCGTTAATATGGCTGCGCAGGCAGGTGTAAGACAGGTGCTCGACATTAATGTCGACGGTAAAGAGTTCTGCGATAATATGGAACATCTTGTTGCAAAGGAGAGACGTTTTAACTCTGACAGCTCTATTGAGAAGAAAACACGTTCGACAGTATATGCTCTGTTCAGCGGCAAGGGCGGCGTCGGCAAGACGACTATCGCTGCCAATGTTGCAGTAGAGCTTGCGTCAAGAGGTAAGAAAACGCTTCTCATTGACCTTGACCTTCAGTTCGGCGACGCTGATATGGCGCTCGACCTCACACCTACGGAAACTATCGTTGACCTTTCGAGAGACGGCAACGGCGTATCTATCGATAATCTCACTACATGCTGTACCTCCCATCCGTCAGGTCTTTCACTTCTTGCTTCGCCTCCGTCTCCGGAGCTTGCGGAGTACGTTTCGAGCAACGCTGTTAAATCCATTATCGACGTTGCGAGAAACTACTATGAGTACATACTTATCGACTGCGGCTGTTCGCTTACAGACCCGGTTATTACAGCCATTGAGAGCTCGGATATCGTATTTACGGTTAACGACGTTAATATCCTTTCTCTTAAGAGAGCGAAGGTTTGTCTTAACGTTATCCAGCAGCTCAATCAGAAGGATAAGGCAAGACTTATCATCAATAAGAATATTAAGAAAAATAACGTTACTATTGAAGATTTCGAGAATCTTCTCGGTATCCCTGCATTCGCAGTAATTTCAAGCGACTTCAAGACCGTAAACTCTTCACTTAATAACGGTCAGCCTGTTACAACCTACAAGCCTCGTTCACCTATCGCGAAAGATATCGTGTCTCTTGTAGACAAGATGGTGCTCGAGAGAGAAGGTAAGCTTGAAAAGAATACTAAGAAAGCAAAGAGGTTTAACGGATAATGGGACTTCTTGACAGATACGGCTCTCTTGAAGAGGCAAATGCTCCTGAAGAACAGCAGCGGGAGCAGGAAAGCAGAGGTGCAATCAGAGCTACGAGATTGCAGAGTGAAGACCCGTTTGCCGATACAAAAGCTACTATCCATAATGCGATAGTTGAAAAACAGATTTCGGACAATGTAGCTATTACAGAAGACAGTATGCGTGCTCTTATTAAAGAGTACGTTGAAAAGCCGGAGTACGGTATTCCTCGTATTGACAGAACGGCAGTCGCAGAAGAACTTTACGACGACATTATGGGCTACGGTCCCATTCAGCCGCTTGTTAACAGCGACGAATACAGCGAAATTATGGTTAACGGTCCTTATCAGGTTTACGCAGAGCGTAAGGGTAAGATTATCCTTACTGACATACAGTTTAAAGACGCTCAGCATCTGATGCAGATTATCGACCGTATTGTTACCAAGGTAGGTCGTCACGTTGACGAGGCAAGCCCGATGGTTGACGCACGTCTCCCCGACGGCTCGCGTGTAAACGTAATTATCCCTCCTGTTTCGCTCGTCGGCCCTGTTCTTACTATCCGTAAGTTCAGCAAGAAGCTTATCACAGCTCAGACGCTCATTGCGCTCGGCTCCGCTAATCATAAAATGCTCGCGTTCCTTGAGGCCGCGGTAAAGGGTAAGCTTAACATCATCGTATCAGGCGGTACAGGTTCAGGTAAAACAACCCTGCTCAATATCCTTTCGAGCTATATCCCCGATGACGAGCGTATCGTAACTATTGAGGACTCTGCCGAGGTACAGCTCAAGCAGGACCACGTTATTACCCTTGAAAGCAGACCTGCCAATATGGAAGGTAAGGGCAGAATCAGTATCAGAGACCTTGTTGTAAACGCACTTCGTATGAGACCTGACAGAATCATCGTAGGTGAGGTTCGTTCTGACGAAACGCTTGACATGCTTCAGGCGATGAACACAGGTCACGACGGCTCGCTTACTACAATCCACGCCAACTCTC
>CAMPAT010000230.1 GCA_946633275.1 uncultured Clostridia bacterium | reverse complement strand
CTCAGCGTGCGCTACGCACTACGCTGAGAGGGCGCAGCCTCAAAACGCGGTGCGCGTTGTGCGCGCGTTTTGAAGCAGGTGCTTTCTGTTAGCACAACCCCCCGGGGTTTCCAAAGGGGTGTGCGACCGAAGAGGAGCCTTACCCCTTTGGTTGCTTTCTTGGGTTACCGTTCTTTCGCAACACGAAAGAATGGTAACAAAACAAGGACTCCTTATATTGTTTAATATTACCCCGGCAGTACTTCGCAACTTGGTATCAAATATATCTTGCAACCGTACCATTGTTATGTTATAATATCTAAGATTATAATTTATTATAATGGAGTAGTATGCATATGTCACAGGATGAGAAGAAGAGGATTGTCGTTAAGGTCGGCACCTCGACATTGACGCATAAGACAGGTAAAACTAACATTGCAAGAATGGCGAAGCTCGTTTCGGTGCTTGCAGATTTGCATAATATGGGGCACGAGATTATTCTCGTTTCCTCGGGTGCGGTTTCAATCGGCAAGGGCAGGCTTAATATTGCGGATAAGCCTGATGAAACACGGAAGCTCCAGGCGCTTGCGGCAATCGGGCAGGGTGAGCTTATGTTTATGTACGATAAGCTGTTCGGCGAGTACGACGTTGTAGTTTCGCAGCTTCTGTTTACTACAGACGTGCTTGAGAGAGAACGCGACAGACAGCACCTTCTCGATACGTTTAATCAGCTCCTTGATTATAACGTTATCCCGATTGTTAATGAGAATGACAGTATCTCGGTTGACGAACTTCTTAACGGTGATAACGATTGCCTTTCCGCAACCGTTGCGGCGCTGATTGACGCTGATTTGCTCGTTATGTTTACTGATACTGACGGACTTTACGACAGTAACCCGAGCGAAAATGAAAACGCAAAGCTAATTGAGCTTGTTGAGGAAATAACGCCTGAGATTGAAGGTCTTGCAGGCGGCGCAGGCAGCCGCGGTACGGGCGGTTTTGCAACAAAAATCAAGGCGGCGAAAATTGCCACGGACTCAGGTATCCAGGTGGTTATCGCAAACGGCAGCAAGCCGACTAAGCTTTATAAAATTCTTGACGGACAGAACGTAGGAACGATATTCCTCCCAAGGAGCTGATTGTAATGACAGTAAAAGAATTAGGAAAACGTGCCAAGGGCGTGCAGACATTTCTCTCGCAGGTCGACACCGACGATAAGAACAGAGCGCTTCTTGCTATTGCTGACGCTCTCGAAGAAAACGCAGAGAGGATTATTTCATCAAACGCGCTTGACCTTGAAAACGGAAAGAACGCAGGACTCGGCGACGGACTGCTTGACCGACTTATGCTCAATAGCGAGCGTATTTCAGGTATTGCCGACGGCGTACGCCGGGTTGCTTCTCTCGATGACGCGTGCGGCAGAGTGGTCTACGAATATGAGAAGGAAAACGGACTTAAAATTCAGAAAATCACAGTACCCATCGGCGTAATCGGTATTATCTACGAGGCTCGCCCGAATGTTACTGCAGACGCGGCGGCACTCTGCCTTAAGAGCGCGAACGCAGTTATTCTGCGCGGCGGCAAAGAGGCGATTAACTCAAACAAGGCTATAGTTTCCATTATGCAGGACGCGCTCGAGAGCGCAGGCTTTCCGCGCGAGACAGTTCAACTCGTTGAGGACACCTCGCGCAATTCTGCAAATGAGATGATGAAGATGACTGATTATCTTGACTGCCTTATTCCGCGCGGCGGAAAAGGTCTTATTAAATCGGTCGTTGAGAACTCAACTGTCCCCGTTATCGAAACGGGCTCGGGAAACTGCCACATTTTTGTAGACGAGAGCGCAGATTTGAATATGGCGGCAGAGATTATTTTTAACGCAAAGACTCAGCGCATCAGCGTATGCAACGCGTGCGAAAGCCTCGTCATTCATTCTGCTGTTATAGACAGGGCGCTTCCGATTATTAAGGCGCGCCTTGATGAGAAGAATGTTGAAATCCGCGGCGACGAGCGCGCTGTAAAAGCGTGCGAGGGTATAACTCCTGCGACCGACGAGGATTTTTATACCGAGTATCTCGATTATATTATCAGCGTTAAGACTGTTGACTCGCTTGATGAGGCGATTGAGCATATTAACGAGCATTCGACCGGCCACAGCGAAGCGATTATTACCGGTGATGAGGAGAATGCGAAGCGCTTTATGAAGTGTATTGATTCCTCGTCAGTTTACGTTAACGCTTCGACGCGCTTTACCGACGGCGGCGAGTTCGGTCTCGGCGCTGAAATCGGTATCAGCACACAGAAGCTCCACGCTCGCGGACCTATGGGAATTGAAGGACTTACATCAACAAAGTATTTGATTTTCGGTAACGGACAGATTAGATAATAATTATGAAGAAGAATAATTACTACGATAATGACGGCGCAGATTTCAGCCGCGAAGTAAGAAAAAAGAAGAAAAAGAAAAACAGTGCGCTTAAGGGATTTGTTATATTCCTTTCGATTATAATCGTAGCGCTCGCCGTGTTTGTCACTACGGTCAAGGTGCTTGCGCCCGACTTCGATTTTTCGACGCTCATTCCGCAGAAGGCGGTTGACTTCGTAAACGAGGATATCCTCGGCAAAACGACTACAAC
>CAMPAT010000229.1 GCA_946633275.1 uncultured Clostridia bacterium | reverse complement strand
TCGGACTCTTTCTCTTCGGTATGAAGTATATGAGCGAGGGCATTAACCAGGTAGCAGGTAACAAAATGAAAAACCTGCTTGAAAAGCTGACGAGTAACCGCTTTAAGGGATTTTTCCTCGGCGTTATCGTTACGGTTATTATTCAGTCATCCTCGGCTACGACCGTTATGCTTATGGGCTTTCTCAACGCAGGAATAATGACTCTTACGCAAGCGACGGGCGTAATTATAGGCGCGAATATCGGTACTACGATTACAGCAGTTCTTATTGCGATTGATGTTTCGGCTATTGCTCCGTTTTGCATTTTTATCGGAGCGGTTATGGCGCTGTTTTCAAAGAAGCTTACGCGTAGGTATATCGGGCAGATAATTCTCGGCTTCGGTATTCTTTTCTTCGGACTTAAGACGATGAGCGGCGAAAACGCGATGGGTGTTTTGCAGACGAGCGAAAGCTTCCAGTCGTTCATCACTCACGTAAACAATCCGTTTCTCGGACTTATTATCGGCGTTATTATGTGTTCCGTATTGCAGTCGTCGAGTGCTTCAATCGGTGTTTTGCAGGTGCTTGCGCTCAATGGACTTATGCCGATGAACTTTGCGATTTATCTTATTATAGGTGTCAACGTGGGTTCGGCTATGCCTTTGTTCTTGTCAGCCATCGGCGCTAAGACTAATGCGAAGCGCGCGGCGCTTGTCTATTTCATATTTGACTTTGTAGGTATGCTGCTGTTTACACCTGTTGCGCTCTTTACGCCTTACACAGACTGGCTGTCGTCGCTCCCGTACAACGGCTCAGTGCAGGTTGCCGCAGGCCATATTATCTTCAAGGTAGTTACTGCATTGTTCCTGCTTCCGTTTGTTAAGTATATCGTTAAGATTTCCGAACTGATTATTAAGCCGCGCGAGCACGAAAGCGAATTCCGCTTCTCATATATCGACGTTAAAGTTATTGATAACCCGATTACGACTGCTTACCAGGTTGTTGCCGAGGTGCAGCGTATGGCTGACGTTGTGCGTAAGAACATTGTGCTTACGGGCGAGGCGTTCCTCAACGTAGATATGACTCACGAGCGCGAAATTCTTGATAACGAGGAACTTATTAACTGGCTTAATCACAGTATATCGGACTTCCTTGTTAACGTAACGTCTCACGAAATTAATGCCGACACATCAGAACGTATTGTTCGTGTTTTCCACGCGATTACCGACCTTGAGAGAATCGGCGACCACGCGCTTAACGTTATGGAGCGCACGCAGAATGCAGTTGACGCTGAGATGAACTTTACGGACGAGGGCATGCAGGAATTCAAGAGCATCTATGAAAAAGTGCTTGAATTGTATGACCGCTCAGTTGAAGCGTTTACGAATAACCGTCTTACCGACTCCGAGGGACAGGAGCTCCATGCGCTCGAGGACAGCATTGACTTTGAAACAAACCGGGCTCAGGACAACCACGTAAAGCGCCTTCGTGAGAAGAAGTGCTCCACTTCATCGGGCGTTGTGTTTACGAAGGTGCTCCAGGACCTTGAGAGAATGGGCGATCACGCATACAACATTGCCTGGGCGGCACGTAGAGATAAACAGCTTATTCACAGCATTCGTTAAAATATATTTGTGTTATGAAAGACAGAAGAACTGCTTTTGACAAACTTAATACGCTCTTATTCGGCAAGGATTTGAGAATTACAAAGGGTGAGCCTTTTACTAAGGTTTACCCTTTTGACTATTCCTCTTATTATCCCGAGGAGGAGTATATACATTTTCAGGAGATACCTGCAAAAAACGTTTTTGACATCCGCGATTTTGGCGCTGATACTGCGCTTAAAGATAACGCAGAGTACATAAATCTTGCGGTCGAAAAGGCTGTCCAAGCAGGCGGCACGGTGCTCGTTGACGGCGGCGAATACGTTACGACGACAGTTCATTTGAAAAGCGGCGTAACGCTTTTTATCGCGCGGGGAAGCGCGCTTTGCGCAAATAAAACGGGCGTTGGCTATAACCACCTCGGCATAATTCACGCTGACGGCGCTGACAATATAACGCTGACAGGCGGCGGCAAGGTGAAGGGTAACGGCGAGTTCTTCGGCAGAAAGCCGCTTCTCGACTCAAATATGACGGAGCATCCCGAGGTTATCGACGTTATTCAGATGCGCCGCGACGCGAGGGCGCAGATTCGTTTTGCACACGAAAATAAATACGGCGGACCTGTTTACTTTAAAGATTGCACAAATGTAAAAGCGCATAATTTCATTATTGAAAACGCGGCTCATTGGTCGTTCAGGCTTGACTGCTGCAACGGCGTCGATATCAGCGATTTTATTATTAATAATAACCGCCATACTGCTAATGCGGACGGCTTCGATATTTCGGGCACGAGCAATATCAGAATTGAACATTGCTTCGTTTCAACTGCCGATGACGGAATATGTATTAAAAACGCTGTTTGGCTCGGCTCAAAGGGCGAAATGCACAACATTACTGTCAGAAACTGCGAGGTTATCTCGTGCGCAAATTCGTTTAAAATAGGAACGGAAACGACGTATGATATCAGCGACGTTCTCGTCGAGGACTGCTCGTTTATGATGACGGATATTTATCCCGGTACGGTTAGCGGAAT
>CAMPAT010000228.1 GCA_946633275.1 uncultured Clostridia bacterium | reverse complement strand
CGGCTGCGGTTTTATTATCAGGTGTGGACGGAGTCCACCCTTAATTCATAACTCATATCTCATAACTAAACAAAGAGCTTGCAAAAGCAAGCTCTTTTCGTTATTTCTTTGGTATGATTTTGTCATTGCCGCCCATATACATTCTGAGCGCTTCCGGGATTGATACGGTGCCGTCGGCGTTCAGGTTGTTTTCAAGGAAGGCGATGAGCATTCTCGGCGGCGCAACTACCGTGTTGTTAAGAGTGTGTGCAAGGTAAATGCCGTCCTCGCCGCGTACTCTGATTTTAAGTCTGCGCGCCTGCGCGTCTGTAAGATTTGAGCAGGAGCCTACTTCAAAGTACTTCTGCTGCCTCGGCGACCACGCCTCAACGTCTACGCTCTTGACCTTGAGGTCTGCAAGGTCGCCCGAGCAGCACTCGAGAGTTCTTACGGGGATATCAAGGCTTCTGAAGAGGTCAACGGTGTTCTGCCAGAGCTGGTCGAACCAGTATCTTGACTCCTCGGGCTTGCAGACAACAACCATTTCCTGCTTCTCAAACTGGTGAATACGGTAAACGCCGCGCTCCTCGATTCCGTGAGCGCCCTTTTCCTTGCGGAAGCAGGGTGAGTAAGACGTGAGCGTGAGCGGTAATTTTTCCTCAGGAGTGATTGTGTCGATAAACTTACCTATCATTGAGTGCTCGGAAGTGCCGATGAGGTATAAGTCCTCGCCCTCAATCTTGTACATCATTGCGTCCATTTCCTCAAAGCTCATTACGCCCGTAACAACGTTTGAGCGAATCATAAACGGAGGCACGCAGTATGTGAAACCGCGGTCAATCATAAAGTCGCGCGCGTAGCTGATTACTGCGCTGTGAAGACGCGCGATATCTCCCATAAGATAGTAAAAACCATTGCCTGCAACGCGTCCTGCGGCGTCCATATCAATGCCGTCAAACGTCTCCATAATATCTGTGTGATACGGGATTTCCCACTCCGGAACAACAGGCTCACCGTAGCGCTGAACCTCAACGTTTTCGCTGTCGTCCTTGCCTATCGGAACGCTGTCGTCGATGATATTTGGAATTGACATCATAATCTGAGTAACCTTTTCAGTAAGCTCATTCTCTTTCTTTCCGAGCTCGTCGAGCTCCTTCGCCTGAGCGGTAACCTGCTCTTTGAGCGCCATACCCTCTTCGCGCTTGCCCTGCGACATAAGCACGCCGATTTCCTTAGAAATCTTATTTCTGTTTGCGCGCAGCTCGTCTGCGCGAACAATCGTCTGGCGGCGCTCCTCGTCAAGTGCAATTACCTCGTCAACAAGAGCGAGCTTGTGCTCCTGGAACTTCTTTTTGATATTCTCTTTAACAATTTCCGGATTTTCTCTTAAAAATTTAATATCAAGCATTTTTTGCCCTCCTAATCTTTATATATCGCGTTGGCAATATTCTTCAAATCGTCAACGGTGTAAAACTCGATTTCAAGCGTGCCCTTGTTTCTTCCGTTGTTAACGCGTACCTTTGTGCCGAGCGCTTCCGAGAGCGCAAGCTCAACCTCGTCGTAGAAGCTGTCGCGGCGCTTTGCGGTTTTCTGCGTAGTACGCGAAACAGGGCGTTTCGCCATTTTTTCAACGTCGCGGACTGTAAGTTTCTTTGAAACAATCTGGTCTGCGACCTCGCGCATAAGCGCTTCGCTGTCAAACGCGAGCAGGGCGCGCGCGTGACCTGCGCTGATGTCGCCGTTCTTCGTCATCTCGCGTACCTCTTCGGGCAGACGGAGAAGCCTGAGCGAGTTAGTAATCGCCGGGCGCGACTTTCCGACGGAAGCCGCAGCCTCCTCTTGAGTAAAGCCGCATTTGTCAATCAGCGCCTGCAGTCCCTCCGCCTCTTCAATCGGGTTAAGGTCCTCTCTCTGCAGATTTTCAATAATTGCAATCTGCATAGCTTCGGTGTCGTCGAGCTCTTTTACGATTACGGGTACTTCCTTGAGCTCTGCCATACGCGAAGCGCGCCAGCGGCGTTCGCCTGCGACAAGCTGATATCCGCCCGTCGTCAGCGGACGAACAAGCAGAGGCTGCAGCACTCCGTGCTGGCGGATTGAGTCAGCAAGCTCTTCGAGAGCCGCCTCGTCAAACGTTTTTCGCGGCTGGTCCTTGTTCGGAATAATGTCGTTTATCGGCAAAGTGCTTGTTGAAAGCGTGCTGTCTACGCTGTTTTCGAGCATAAGCGCGCCCAGTCCCTTGCCAAGTCCGTTTTTCTTAGCCATATTCTCCTCCGTTATGTTAATTGTTGTTATTTTTCGGGTTGTAGTAAACCGTCGTGTTCTGCGACGGCGGTGCTTTCGGCGCCTTCGGCGTTAATGATAAGCCTGTTAAAAAATACAGCGTTACAACTACCGCAACCGATTCTGCAAGCGCAACCGGCGACATAATCGATGGGTACACAGACAGATAGTTGCCAAGTCCGGCAGTAAGCTGAATTGCAAAATATATCATTACAATTACCAGCGAAATCTTCTGCATTGAAAACGAGAACAATATTGCAAAAAAGAAGGTTGCCGCGGTAAATATTATTGCAATCGGCGCCCAAAAAACGAGAAGCAGCGTTCCCAGCCCCTCGCCGTCGCTGTCGTCCATAACAGATATGAACATAATAA
>CAMPAT010000227.1 GCA_946633275.1 uncultured Clostridia bacterium | reverse complement strand
CGCTTAAGTTTAACGGCTACGGCAAGCTTTCTCATCAGCCGATTGACGATTTACAGAGCGGCGCGAGAATAGCCGTTGGCGATAAAAAAGAAAATCCGCTTGATTTTGCACTTTGGAAGGCTGCAAAGGAAGGCGAGCCTTACTGGGAGTCACCCTGGGGCAAGGGCAGACCGGGCTGGCATATTGAATGTTCTGCAATGAACAGAAAATACCTTGGAAAGACTATTGATATTCACTGCGGCGGTCAGGACTTAATATTCCCGCATCACGAGAACGAAATTGCTCAGTCAGAGGCAGCAAACGGTGCTCCTTTTGCAAAGTACTGGATGCATAACGGTTATATCAACGTTGATAACGTTAAGATGTCAAAGTCGCTCGGTAATTTCAAAACCGTCCGCGAAATTGCGGAAGTTTACGGTTATGAGGTAATAAGATATTTCCTTATTTCCTCACATTACCGCTCTCCAATCAACTACAATCTTGAAATCATTGAGCAGTGCAAGGCGGCTCTTGAAAGACTCTATACCTGCCGTGAGAGCCTTGATTTTGCAATTAAAAACGCGGATTCGGCACTTGATGACGATAAAGAGATACTCGAATTGATAGAAAAAAGGCATCAGCAGTTTATCGACGCTATGGACGACGACCTCAACACTGCCGACGGTCTTGCCGCAATTTTTGATTTGGTTAAGGATATTAATACAAAAATCCTTGATAAAGCTGTTTCTAAGAATGTGTGCGAAGCGGCTGCCAATCTTTTTGACGAGATTTGCGACGTTCTCGGAATTCTCTATAACAGAAAGTCTAACGACCTTGATTCAGAGATAGAGGAACTTATCGCTCAGCGCCAGGAGGCAAGAAAAAATAAGGATTGGGCAACTGCCGATAAAATCCGCGATGACCTTAAATCAAGAGGAATTATACTTAAGGATACCCCTCAGGGCGTAACCTGGACGAAGGAATAATAGACATTAATTATTAAGGGTGAACATAATTACGTTCACCCTTGAATTTTTACCTATAATATGTAATAATCGTTATCAGGAGGAAGTTAATATGATAGATAGAGTAAAATTTAAGGATGGAATAGAGATATCACGTCTCGGCCTCGGTAATATGCGGCTCCCCGTTAAAACTCCGATTAAAAGAGAAGCTAATCCGATGATTGATTACGCTAAAGGTCAGATGCTTGTTAATTTGGCTTATGAAAGCGGAGTTAATTATTTTGATACCGCTTATATGTATCACGCGGGCAAGAGCGAAAAGTTTATAGGCTCAGCGCTGAAAAAATATCCGCGTGACAGCTATTATCTTGCAGATAAGCTTCCTATCTGGATGTGCGCTTCAAAGAAAGATATGGAAAAAATCTTCAATAAGCAGCTTTCACGCTGTGACGTTGATTATTTCGATTTTTATCTTCTCCATGCGCTTGACGGCAAGGCGTGGGCAAAATGTGAAAAATTCGGAGCTGTTGATTTTGTTGAGCAAAAGAGAAAAGAAGGAAAGGTTAAGTATTTCGGATTTTCCTTCCACGGAACAATAGATGAATTGAAAACGATTGTAAATGCTCACAAATGGGATTTTGCTCAGATTCAGCTTAATTACCTTGATTGGAAAAATCAGAGGGCTGACGAGCAGTATAAGATTCTTACAGACGCGGGAATTCCCGTAGTGATAATGGAGCCCGTACGCGGCGGTAAGCTTGCCGACCCGCCTAATAACGTTAAGGAACTTTTTGATAACTATGACAGTAGTAAGAGTTACGCCTCATGGGCGATTCGCTTTGCGGCTACCCATGAAAACGTGCTTACCGTACTCAGCGGTATGAACGCTCCCGAACAGATGAGGGATAACATTAATTCACTCACCGATTTTAAACCGCTAAACGAAAAGGAACTTAAGCTTTGTGCAAACGCAGCAGGGCTTATGAATAAAAATGACGTAATTCCTTGTACCGGCTGTGATTACTGTGCTAATTACTGTCCTCAGGAGGTTAAAATCAGTACGGTGTTTTCTGTTTATAACGACTATAAAAACGGCGAAGTAACTCTCGACGCAGCAAAGGAAGCATATTCAAAAATCGATATAAACGCTTCCTCCTGCATTAACTGTAAAAGCTGTGAATCCCATTGTCCGCAATCTATCACCATAGCCGATATGATGCAAAATACAGTGAAGAAATTATTTTAAAAATGCAAAGCGGGATGCCAGGCATCCCGCTTTCTATTTGTATTGAGTCCATTATTTACTATGCAAATTGAAGTCTTCTTTTAATATGATTTTTACTGCGTGTTTGAGAGTTGAGGTGCTTGCAACAAGCCTGTCGCCGCCGAATTCTCCGTCAAGAGTGAACGGAGTCGGCTTATCAAATACAAACTTAATAGTTTTTGCGTGGCGGTAGATAATCATATCGTTATCCCTTGCGTCGCGCCTGAGCATTGCGCTGATAATCTGAGCCATCTGCTTTGGATTTTTAAACATTTTAATAAGCACAAGCTCGTGCATTCCGTCATCAAACTTAACGCCAATATTATAAAGTACAGGCATTCCGCCTATGCTGTACGAGTTTGAGGTTGCGCCGTAAAAATAATCGCCTTCAAATACCTCGTCGTCAGCAACGATTTTTGCGTGGTACGGC
>CAMPAT010000226.1 GCA_946633275.1 uncultured Clostridia bacterium | reverse complement strand
CTACAAATCTCATTATGAAAAGGTCAACCTTGCCGCCGAAGTAACCTGAGATAGAGCCGATAAGAGTACCGATAAGAAGCACAATGATACTTGCGAAAAAGCCTACTGCGAGAGAAACTCGAGTTCCATAGATAACTCTTATGAAGTAGTCGCGTCCTGCGGCGTCTGTACCGAAAATGTGCGGAAAAACCTTTTCGCCGCTAGCCATCAGGGCTTGCTCCGTTGCGCCGTACTGAAACGGTCTTAGGTTGTTATATGTAGCGTCAACGAGCTTACCTGGCTGTACGCCGAGCTGAGCCTCGTATGAATACGGCCAGAAAATCGGGATAACGATACTTCCGATTGTAATAAGAATTATTACAATAAGGCTGATGAACGCAACCTTGTTTTTATACAGACGCTTCATACCGTCCTTGAAGAACGTTGATGAAGGTCTCATCTGAACCATATATTCCTTTTCCTTATCGGTAGCGGGAATAAACATATCCAGGTCCACATGGAAGGTAAATTTCTTTTTCTGCATAATTAAATTTTCCTCCCCTTATTCAAAAGTAATACGCGGGTCAACAACCTTGTACAGAATATCTGTAAGAAGATTCATAATTACAATTAACGCCGCAAGAATAATTGTAGTGCCCATAATCATCGGATAGTCACGGTTTGTGATTGAACTTACGAAAGCACGTCCTATTCCGGGAACTGCAAAAATCTGTTCAACAACAAGTGAACCTGTAACGATATACGCAAGCATAGGTCCGAAGTAAGTTAAAACGGGAATAAGCGAGTTCTTAAGAGCGTGACCGAAAATAATTCGCGGACCCGAAAGTCCTTTTGCTCTTGCTGTTCTGATGTAATCCTGACCAAGAACGTCAAGCATCGAAGAACGAGTAAGACGAGTTATGTAAGCCATAGGATAAAGCGCAAGAGTTATAATCGGCAATACGAGTCCTGCAGATGTCGAGCCGTTTGCCGGAAGCCATTGAAGCTTGATTGCAAACAGCGCAAGGAGAAGTGAACCCATAATAAACGACGGCATTGACACAAACGCAGTAGTAATAACCATAATGATACGGTCAATTAATTTGTTACGTCTGAGCGCCGCAACAGCACCGAGGACAATACCGACTATAGCAGACAAAACTGCTGCAATAACGCCGAGCTTTGCAGAAGTCTTCATACCGTCCATAATGATATCAGAAACCATTCTGCCTCTTTGCTTTAATGACGGACCGAAATCGAACTTAGTAACAATATCCTTAAGATATGTACCGTACTGCTCCATAAGAGGCTTGTCCAGTCCGTACTTAGCCTCCATAGCTGCCTGAACGGCAGGAGTAGTTGCTTTTTCACCAACAAACGGTCCGCCCGGAACGGCGTGCATTACAAAAAAAGTAATTGTAATAACCACCCATATGGTAAATATTGAAAGCAGAATTCGCTTTACAATATACATCAGATTTTTTGAATTCATACCTAACCTTCCTCTATTCAATAATACAACGCCATTTTAGGCATATAATTAATTATATTATATCAAAAATATAAATTAGTTCAATATATATTTAATAAAAATGTATAAATTCGTCATATTGTAAAAAAATAATCGACAGTATTCGTATAAAATACTGTCGATAAAATTACAGGATTATGCAAATAAGTCCGCTGCAACCTTCATTGATAACTCGTTCTATAGTTTCCCTGAACTTGTCGCGAGCTTCCTGAGGCATTCTGTACAGCTTATTGTTCAGCCCTTCGTTTACAAGTGAATGAAGCGACTTTCCGAAAATGTTTGTATTCCATATTTCAGCAGGATTATTCTCGAATTCTCCGAGCAGATACATAACGAGCTCTTCACTCTGAGATTCGCTTCCGACAATCGGCGCAACCTCCGTAAAAGTGTTACATTTTATCATATGAATTGAGGGTGCGTGTGCTTTAAGGCGAACTCCGTACTTTCCGCCCTGCTTCATAATTTCAGGCTCTTCAAGAGAAAGTTCCTCAAGAGTAGGCATAACAATACCGTATCCCGTCTGTTCAACCTGATTTAAAGCCTCTGCAATACGCTGATATTTACTCTTTATGTCCGCAAGCGCTACAAATTCTCTGAGTAAATCATCTTCATCATTGATATCAATTCCACACCTCTGACTCATTATGTCAAACAAGTATGAGTTGTCAATAATGAGGTTAAGAACTACCCTGCCATTAGACAGATCTGCGTCGCTGACGACGCTCTGTACGATGTTTTCATCTTCGGAAAGCGCGTCTGCAAGAGCGTAAACAGAGCGTATGCTTGAAACATTTTTACAGTTTTCTTTAATCTCATTTATGAGACGTTGTCTCATCTCGTCATCGCTGTCAAGTCCGTTAAACCACGAAGGTAAATCTACACCGATAGAAGATACCGGAAACTCGTAAAGAACGCTTTGTAAAATTTGCTTAATTTCGCTTTCGTCAAGCTCCATTATGTTCATTGGAATTACGGGCACATCGTATTTATTTGACGCCTCAATGGCTATATTCCTCGTTTGCTCGCTGTCAGGTGAAGTTGTATTCATAAGTACTACAAATGGCTTGTTAAGCTCTTTAAGTTCGTTTATAACGCGTTCCTCAGCTTCTTCGTACTCTTCTCTCGGTATCTGACT
>CAMPAT010000225.1 GCA_946633275.1 uncultured Clostridia bacterium | reverse complement strand
CGGTAAGGACGTTACAGTCTGCGGCTGGGTAAGAACTTCGCGCGACAGCAAGAACGTTGCGTTCCTTGAGCTCAACGACGGCTCAAGCCTCAGCCATCTCCAGATTGTAATCGACAAGGGCAGCGATATCGCCGTTGACCCCGAGGCTACGAAGCTCGGCGCTTCGCTCAAGGTTGTCGGCACAGTTGTTAAGAACGAACGCAACAACACAAACGAAGTTGACGCAAAGGAAATTACAGTTCTCGGCGTATGCCCTGCGGATTATCCGCTTCAGAAGAAGTTCCAGAAGCTTGAAACTCTGCGCGAAATGCCGCACATCAGAGTCCGCACAAACACATTTAACGCGGTGTTCCGCGTGCGCAGCATTATGGCGGCAGCTATTCACCGCTTCTTCCAGGAGCGCGGATATGTTTATATCAATACTCCGCTTATTACAGGCTCGGACTGCGAGGGCGCAGGCGAGATGTTCCAGGTAACGACTATCGGTTACAGCAAGGATTACGACAGCGAAGAGGAGTACTACGCAGACGACTTCTTCGGCAAGAAGACGGGACTTTCCGTTTCCGGTCAGCTTGAGGGCGAAATCGCCGCTATGGGTATGGGCAAAATCTATACCTTCGGCCCGTCGTTCAGAGCAGAGAATTCAAACACTCAGCGCCACGTTGCCGAGTTCTGGCACGTTGAACCGGAGATTGCCTTCTGCGAGCTTCCCGACCTGCTCGAAATCGCAGAGGATATGATTAAGTATATCGTTAAGGATTATATGGAGAAGTGCCCCGACGAGCTTGCATTCTTTGAGCAGAGATTTGAAAAAGGACTTTCGGATAAGCTCCGCTCTGTTGTTGAGAGCGACTTTGAGGTTGTTGACTATACGGACGCTATTGATATTCTCAAGAACGCCGACGTTAAGTTCGAGTTCCCTGTAGAATGGGGCTGCGACCTTCAGAGCGAGCACGAGAGATATATTACGGAGCAGGTTTTCAAGAAGCCTGTATTCCTTATTAACTACCCGAAGGGAATTAAGTCGTTTTATATGAAGCAGAACGCAGACGGCAAGACAGTTGCGGCTACCGACCTTCTCGTACCCGGCGTCGGTGAAATCATTGGCGGCAGCGAGAGAGAAGCAGATTACGACAAGCTCGTTGCTGCTATGAAGGAAAAGGGAATGTCGCTTGAGGGTTACGAGGCTTACCTCGACCTTCGTAAGTACGGTACCGTTCCGCACGCAGGCTTCGGACTCGGATTTGAAAGAATTATTATGTACTGCACGGGTATGGCAAATATCCGCGACGTAATCCTTTATCCGAGAACGGTAGGAAGTATAAAATAGCTTCAGGCTGCGAGCTACAAGCTATGAGCCTGTTGTTACTCGGCTTTCGCCTAAAACAATAATTATAAATCGGAAAGGGCAGCGCCCGCAACGAAGCTTATAGCTTATAGCTTAAAGCTAATAGCTAATATAAAGGAGGACAAAACTATGATGATTTATCCCACGGACTATAAGTCATCGCTTACCCAGCGCGAAACACAAAAAGCAATCAAGGTAGTCAAGGACACCTTCCAGGTTGCTCTTGCAAAGGCGCTTAACCTCGACAGAGTAACTGCACCGCTTATGGTCACCAAAAAGAGCGGCATTAATGATGACCTTAACGGCGTTGAACGCAAGGTGCACTTTACAATGATGAACATTGACGGCGAAGCTGAGGTTGTCCAGAGCCTTGCAAAATGGAAGAGACGTGCGCTTTACCGCTACGGCTATAAGGCGGACGAAGGTATTTATACCGATATGAATGCTATCCGCCGTGACGACGATACGGATAACCTTCATTCTCTGTTTGTTGACCAATGGGACTGGTGCAGAGTTATCAGCAGGGAAGAGCGCAACCTCGATTTCCTTAAGAGTATTGTGCAGAAGATTGTTGACGCAATATACGATACTAATGAGGCAGTCAAGGCGAAGTATCCCACTCTCGGCTTTGAAATGAAGAGAGACGTTTTCTTCATCACTACTCAGGAGCTTGAGGATATGTATCCCGAGCTTACTTCCAAGGAGCGCGAAAACAAGATTACGAAGGAGCACGGTACAGTATTTCTTATGCAAATCGGCGGCAAGCTGAAGAGCGGACAGAAGCACGACGGCAGAGCTCCCGACTACGACGACTGGAGCCTCAACGGCGACATCCTGTTCTGGAACGAGCTTCTCGGCTGTGCGTTTGAAATCAGCTCAATGGGTATCAGAGTAGACGCAGAGAGTCTGCATTCTCAGCTTGAAGAGGAGGGACTCCTTGAACGCGAGCAGTTTGATTTCCATAAGGGCATTCTCGACGGCACGCTTCCGCTCACAATCGGCGGCGGTATAGGTCAGTCGCGACTCTGTATGCTCCTGCTTCAGAAGGCGCATATCGGCGAGGTTCAATGCTCAATCTGGTCTGATGAAATGCGTGAAGAATGTAAGCAGCACGGAATCATACTTCTTTAATAAACTATGTAAGGCACGGATTTTCCGTGCCTTTATTTATTGCATTTTACGTCAAAGCTCGGGTTGAAAGCGTAAAAGTTCTTGCTGTCGAGCTTACGGGATAAACGCCGTTGTGTGATCGACAAAGTAATCGTAAAATCCCGATTTCTTAATCTCGTCGTCGCTGAGATTACGCGT
>CAMPAT010000224.1 GCA_946633275.1 uncultured Clostridia bacterium | reverse complement strand
TGCGTGTCTCTTCTTAGGCTGGAAGGTTCTTTTCATCTTTTTCACTCCTTATCAAGATTAAACTCGTCTTAATCTATGTTTACTCTATGCGGTATAGCATAGGCTTTTGCCTGTTTGTAAGTTCTGCCGAAAGGCAAACTTTCACTTATAGCGTTAGATATTATATTAAATATGAAGCATTTTGTCAACTAAAACTTGTATTTATTAAATATTTATATTATAATACTCTATATCTTGCGTTTGGTATTAATCCGTACAACAATTTATAAAGGCGGTTTTTGATTATGATAGGTATTATCGGCGCTATGGACGTTGAGGTTTGCGCTCTCAAGAATAAAATTGAAGATAAAAGGGTTTCGGCATTTGCCGGAATAGAGTTTGAATGCGGCACGATTGAGGGTGCGCCGGTCTGCGTGGCGCAATGTTCTTCCGGCAAGGTGAACGCCGCAATGTGCGCCCAGATAATGATTGATAAGTTTGACGTTGAGTCCGTCATCAATATCGGCGTGGGCTGTTCGCTGTCAAAAGACGTTGTGATTAAGAACGTTGTAATCGCGACCGACGTTTGCGAGTATGATATTGACATAACCGCTCTCGGGGAAGAGAAAGGCTTTATCAACGGTCTCGGAACTGTTAAAATCGCTACTGATAAGGCGCTTTCCGACGAGCTCGTAAAATGCGCCGCGGAATGCTCCGCGACAGTTCACCGCGGCTCAATTGCAACGGGCGACGCGTTCATCGCCGACAGCGCCCTTAAGCGTGAGCTAAGCGAAGATTTCGGCGCAATTTGCGGAGAAATGGAGGGCGGCGCAATCGGCCATATCTGCGCTGCAAATAAGGTTCCGTTTGCCGTAGTCCGCTCAATCAGCGACGGCGGAAATGAGGACTCTCAGCTCGATTATCCTGCTTTTAAGATGGTTGCGGCAGAAATTTCAAGCTCGATACTCCTGCGCTTCCTTAATAACAGAAAATAAAAAACGGGCAAACGCCCGTTTCATTTAATCAATAATATAATTTTCCATAATGAACGTTTCCGCCTGCTCAATAAGCTGCGCCGTTGCGGTGTAGCCCGTGTTGTCTGAGCCTGAGCGCGACCTGTCCTCGATAAGAGCGAACTTCGCGTCCTCGACTGCAATTGCTGCTGAAGCAAGGTCGCGAGCTACGGTGTAATCAATCTTGAACAGCTCTTTCGGGATAGCTCCCGTCTTTGCGAGGGTGAGCGCTCCGCGGTAAAGGCTGAGCATATAATAATCATATACGAATTGCTGCGCCGTGCCTCCGCTTGATACTGAAACCGCCGTGTCGAGAAGCTGCTTTGCAGCCTGCGAAAGCGTTGCGAGAGAACGGTATTCGTCGTCATCGTCGAATATGCTTGACGCGCCGTTTCTGTTGTCGCTTACGCCGAGAAGGAAATCGGTTGTTACATTATAATAATTGCTGCACCTGATTACGAAATCAAGTCCGCATTCTCTAATTCCTTTTTCATAATGTGATAACAGAGCCTGTGAAATTCCGAGGTCTGTCGCAGCCTTTTTCTGGCTGATTCCGCGCTCCTTGCGAAGCTGGGACAAAACCTGCGAGAACTTGCTCAGCTTGTCGGTATTCTTTGTCATATCGTCAATCTCTAATCTATGTAAATTTGCCATGTGATATTATACAATCAGTAATGCTTTTTTAATTATAGACCTTGTTATACAGATTGTAAACAGTCAAGCGGCAATTGTAATTTTTTGTAATAAATGTAGTAATAACGCCGTTTTTTGGAGGGTGTGTAAAATGAAATCATATAATCTTTATCTCTTCCGTCACGGACTGACGAAGGGAAATATCAACGCACAGTATATTGGGCACACGGACTATTCGCTAACAACAGATAGTATATCCGCCCTTAAAGACATCAACAGGAAGCACCATTATCCCGAGGTAGACGCGGTGTTCGTTTCGCCGCTTAAGAGGGCAAAACAGAGCGCCGATATAATGTTCCCTAAAAATAACAAAATTGTAATAGATGAGTTTATCGAATACAATTTCGGCGAATTTGAGGAGCTTACCGCCGAGGATTTGAAGGACAACGAAGACTTTAAGGAGTGGCTGCGCGGCGACATAACCGCCCGTCCGCCTCACGGCGAGAGCAACGCCGAGTTTGTGCACAGAATATGCGCCGCATTTGAGAAGGTAATCGACGGCTGCATTAAAACGGGAACTCAGAATATTGCAATTGTCTCACACGCAGGCGTGCTGATGACGATACTTGCCTCTTACGGTGTGCCTGAAGCTCCGATGGCGCATTGGCAGATGGACGCAGGCTACGGATACAAGCTGCGTATAACTCCGTCGCTCTGGATGCAGGGCAAAAAAATAGAGGTCGTAGACCTCGCACCGGAAAGCTTAGAGGAACTCCGTAAACAGTAAGCTGTCTGCCGTTAGCTGTACAAAATTTGCAAAGTTATATTAAACAATATAAGGAGTCCTTGTTTTGTTACCATTCTTTCGTGTTGCGAAAGAACGGTAACCCAAGAAAGCAACCAAAGGGGTAAGGCTCCACTTCGGTCGCAGACCCCTTTGGAAACCCCGTGGGTACGTGCTAACAGAATTATTGTGCTTCTCGGCGTACGCTAACGCACGACGCCTCGAGGACAGTACCCTCAAAACGCGGTGCGCGTTGTGCGCGCG
>CAMPAT010000223.1 GCA_946633275.1 uncultured Clostridia bacterium | reverse complement strand
AGCCTCAACAAGACCTCTTACGATAAATCTGTCTGTACCGCTGACAACGTAAACCTTAAATCCGTTTGCTTCAAGAAGGTCAACAACCTCCAGCATCGGCTTATAGAAAGCTTCTGCTCTCGTCATACCGTCATAACCGGGAGACGGCGTTTTGGCATAATCTGCGACATAGGCGATATACTCATCCGGAGTCATACCGGAAAACGCAGAAGCGACACCTTTTCCGTGGTGAACCATAGAATCAGGAGCGGAAACGCCCGTATCCATAAACTGCTTAACCTCTGCGGCAACCTCCTTTTCAAAATCAGTTGCCTTATCCTTATAATTCTCATCTTCCATAACGCGATGATAATAAATGCAGTGGTCAAAATAGCAAGGGTCCGTTTCGCAGGCAAGAGTTCCGTCAAGGTCAAAAACTGCAATTCTGTCCTCTTCGGGAATAAAGCTCTTTGAGCCCTCTTCCGTTACTGATTTTACATAATTAATGAGCTCTTCCTTTGCTGCTGCGCCGTCGTTCCAGGAAGCAAGCGCAGCTTCGTTTTCAGCAGGAAGTTCGGATGATTTTTCGCCCTTAATATGTACTGCATAAACTGTACTTACTGCGATAAGCGCGCATGCAAGCACGAGACATAAAATCTTCCATAAAAGCGAATTACTTTTTGTTTTTTCCATATTAATCACCATAGCCTTTGCGTTTTATCTCTTCTTAATGAAAATTCTGATAGTTGAAACGCAGCCTGCAACAGCGGCTAAAGCGCCGAGAACGATGAAGATAACGCCGCCCTTAGTCGGGTTAAGGCTCGAAATCTTCGACGGGTTTTTAGACTGGCAGAGAATATCCTGAGTGTCGCCGACCTTGATATTTTCGTCCTGCGTCGGAGCGATTACGGGACCGAACTTTTCGCCGTTAACCTCATACTCGATATATGCGGTTTTCTCAAGGTGGTCAGCTTCTTCTGAGTCGGCAGACTGTACCCACTCTTCCTGAACGTCAACTACGGTTGCGGTTACTGTTGTGTCGTATAAATCCCTGTCAGCGATAGTCTTAATTCCGCTGATTACAAATACAATACCGAGCACAACGGCTGCAATTGATAAAATAATTGGTGTAAACTTTTTCATTTCTTTTCTCCTTTGCCTGGGTATAATTTAGTGATTTGATTATATCATAGTCGGGCGCAATTTGTCTATAAAAACATTTAGAATTATATATTATAAGACCTGATTTTCTTTTTTATTGACAGTAAATACACAACTGTGTTATTATAAAATTATACAAATTGCAATCTGTGTATAACAGCGGTTTTCCGCGTGAAAGGCGTGAGTCTGATGAAAAACAGTATCAAAAAACGCACGGCGAGTTTAGCTCTTGCGTTACTACTCATAGTAACGTCAACTATTCCCGCGCTGCCTGCATTCGCAGACGGCGGAATCGTTGAAGTCTACGAAATAGAGATTTGCTACGACGACGGAGTAACTCTCGTCCCCGACAAGAACGAGGACGGCGAAGACCACGTCGAAGAGATAATGGAGAGCGAGAGCCGACAGTACACATACAATCTGATTGGCTGCAGCATTCCCGACGGCGGATACGTAAAATGGTACAGCGAGACTCCGACCCTCGTCGACGTCGACAGCAACGGACTCGTAACCGCATACGACTCGTCAAAGGGCGCTGTAATCCAGCTTTGGATTGACAACGAAGTAAAAACTATTCCGCTCATCGGCGGTCTGATGGGCTCGATGATTGAGGGCGCGCTGTTTAACGACACGGTCAACATCGACTCGATGGACACAGACCAGATTATCAGCATAATCGAGCGTCTTTTCGGCGAGAACTCGTCTTACGGCGCATACACGAGCGGCATTGTATCATCTCTCAAGGAATATCTCAAAAAGCTCAACTGCGTTATCCATGCCGAGCTTTGCGACAGCGAGGGCAAGGTGCTTGACAGCGACACAATCAAGGTGCTCGTCAAAAAGAGCGACAAATGGTATGCAAACTTCCTGCCAAACGGAACGCATATCACCAACAAAGACTCGATCGACACGACAGTCGCAGTCGGCTCAACAGTCAAGCTCGAGGCGCTCACAACGCCGAAAAGGCTCAACTACGGAGTATCTTACAGCATTCAGAGCTCGTCTGTTTTTAACCAGGGCAGCAACATCGCCGAGGTCGACGAAACGGGACTTGTTACCTTCAAGGCGAAAGGAACGGTAACAGTCGTAGCTTCGCCGCGCAGCGAAGACGTCTCAAACGGCATTAAAGATTTGCTTAAAAAAGCAAACTCGCTTATCGCCTCCGGCGACATAAGCACAGACCAGCTCGCAGATATACTGATTAACACCTTCGGCGTTAATATCAGCAAAAACGTTCTCGTTGCGCTCCTTAACGGCGCAATCAGAGTCTCGCAGTTCGCCGACAGCGCCTCGGGCTCGCTCGAAAATCTTTCAGGCGTTGCGACATCGCTTGCGGACAACGTGATGAAATACGCATATAACGACAAAATAACGTTTACCGTTATTGACCCCGTGGCGCTCGAGGATTTCAGGATTGACGGCCCGACGAGCGTTCAGGAGGGCGCGCAGATTCAGCTCAAAATCGCAGACATCGTGCCGAGCACGGGTGACACCTCGGACATCACGTGGACCTCGTCTGACCCGACAGTTGCAAGCGTTGATG
>CAMPAT010000222.1 GCA_946633275.1 uncultured Clostridia bacterium | reverse complement strand
AGCGCGCCGTTTGATTGCGTAAGAAGGTACTCTTGTTTCAATATCATACTCAAACTTTGTGTGATAGGTCAAAACGACGGGGAATCGTTTTATCCTGTTTACGCGCCTGAAATAATAACTCGTTGCAATCGGGCAATGCGAGTGCAGCAGGTCAAAATTCATATCGACAATATCGGTTGAAAATTCCTTTTTGAACGGCCAGCCGACAGGATAGCCTTCGCCAAAGGTGAAAAGACTCTTGTAGCGGTAAATCTTATATGGGAATTTATAGTCCTCGGCGTTGGGGTTGTTGGGCGTTACGACAACCGCCTCGCCGTACTTGTTATTAATAATGTCCGCATAGCATTTGAGCGTGGTGCTGACGCCGTCAATAGTCGGCAGCCACGCGTCGTTGCCAAGCGCAATCTTCAGCTTTCTGTTTTCCATAGGTTATCACCTCGAAGGCATTATAGCACATAGAACCATTAATGTAAAATAAAATAATTATTAATTTTTTTATACTTGATAAAGCACTAAATATATTATATAATAGACAATGAGTAATTTTGATTTGTAGGAGGAATTTATGGCAGAACAGTATTCCGTATCGCTTGAGAAGATAATACAAAATCATTCTCTTGAAATTGTATATATCCCCAAGCCTGCAAATGAAATAGAAATTCTGACGAGCGAAATTAACAGACCGGGAATAGTGCTCACGGGCTATACCGATTATTTCGACAGCCTGAGAATTCAGATTCTCGGCTGGACGGAGCTCGGTTTCTTGCAGAATATGCTTCCCGAGGAGCGCCGCAGAGCGCTTGCTTACTGGCTCGGTCTTCATCCTGCCGCAGCGGTAGTAACGCGCGGACTTGAAATTCCCGATTACTTCGTCGAAGCGTGCGAGGAATATGAGGTACCGCTCCTGCGTACTGACGAGGAAACTTCGCCGTTTCTCGCGGCGCTTATTGCTTACCTTAACCGCGAGCTCGCGCCGAGAATTACGCGCCACGGTGTGCTCGTTGAGGTTTACGGCGAGGGTGTGCTCATCGTCGGCGAAAGCGGAGCAGGAAAGAGCGAAACTGCTATTGAGCTTATTAAGCGCGGCCACCGTCTTATCGCGGACGACGCAGTAGAAATACGCAAGGTGTCCGATAAGGTGCTTGAAGGCTCGTCGCCTACGAATATACGCCACTTTATTGAGCTTCGCGGTATCGGTATTATTAATGCTCGCAGGGTGTTCGGTATGGGCGCTGTAAAACCTCAGGAAAAAATCGATATGATTATTCAGCTTGAGGAGTGGGATTCTACGAAGGCGTACGACAGGCTCGGACTTGATAACGAGTACGCAAAGCTCCTCGACGTCAAGGTGCCCGTTATTACAGTACCGATTACTCCGGGACGTAATCTCGCGGTAATCGTTGAGACGGCGGCAATGAATAACCGCCAGAAGAAAATGGGCTATAACGGCGCGAAAGAGCTTATGCACTCTCTCGGTATGGACGATATTGAGCCGAGCGATAAGGAGCTTGAGCTCTGGAGCAACAGCTAATTAATGAGTTAATAAATGCAAGGGAGATAAAATTTATGTACACGATAGGAATTGATTTAGGCGGAACTAATATTGTTGCCGCAGTAGTAGATGAGAAATATAATATTATAGCCAAGGCAAAGACGCCTACTGCTATGCCGCGCTCCGCGGAAGAGATTTTTGACGATATTGCGAAGGTGTCGAAGCAGGCTATGGGCGACGCAGGAATTACGATTGATGATATCGAGTCAATCGGTATGGGCACCCCCGGTACAGTTAATAAAGAAGGCGTTATCGAGTTTGCAAACAATCTCGGCTTTGACCACGTTCCTGCGGAGCAGATGCTTAAGGACAGACTCGGCGACAAGCCTGTTTATATTGAAAACGATGCAAACTGCGCCGCTCTCGGCGAGGCTTACGCAGGCTGCGGAAACGGCTCGAAAAACTTTGTTGCAGTAACTCTCGGCACGGGCGTAGGCTCGGGCGTTATCGTTGACGGCAAGATTGTATCCGGCGTTAATAACGCAGGCGGCGAGTGCGGCCATATGGTAATCGTAGTTGACGGCGAGCCCTGCACCTGCGGACGTAAAGGCTGTTGGGAGGCTTACGCTTCTGCTACCGCACTTATTAATCAGACTAAGCGCGCTATGGAAGAATATCCCGATTCCGTTATGCACGAGCTTGCTCAGGAAGAGGGCAAGGTGTCCGGCAGAACTGCTTTTGACGCAATGCGCCGCGGCGATATCGCAGGAATTAAGGTAGTTGATAATTACATAAAGTATGTTGCCTGCGGACTTATCAATCTTGTAAACGCGCTTCAGCCGGAGATTATATGCGTCGGCGGCGGTATCTGTAACGAGGGCGAGACGCTCCTCAGACCGCTTCGCAGATATATTGAGTCTGAGCGTTACAGCGTTTATTCCAAAATTCAGACTAAGGTTATGAAGGCTGAACTCGGCAACGACGCAGGTATCATCGGCGCTGCGATTCTCGGCAGCGTGAACTAATTGTCTTAAGGTGAAATCTTGAATAGATTAATTGAATTTTTAAAACAGCAAAATATTAAATTTACGGAAAATGAACCGATGGCAAGCCACACCACCTTCAAAATAGGCGGTGCGGCTCGTCTTGTTACTGAACCGAAATCGGCTGACGAAATCGCGCTTGTTGTCAGGAAGTGCAACGAG
>CAMPAT010000221.1 GCA_946633275.1 uncultured Clostridia bacterium | reverse complement strand
CATGTTATTACGCTTGAAAGCAGACCTGCAAACGTAGAAGGCAAGGGTAGGGTAAGTATCCGTGACCTTGTAGTTAACGCACTTCGTATGAGACCTGACCGTATCATCGTAGGTGAGGTACGTAGTGAAGAAACCCTTGACATGCTTCAGGCAATGAATACAGGTCATGACGGTTCGCTTACAACTATCCACGCCAACTCTCCGAGAGACTCTATTTCGCGTATTGAAACAATGGTTATGATGTCGGGCTCGGAGCTTCCGTCAAAGGCTATCAGAGACCAGGTTGCTTCTGCTATTAACCTTATCGTTCAGCAGGCACGTCTCAGAGACGGTACGAGAAAAATTGTCTCCATTTCCGAGATTGTCGGCATGGAGGGCGATGTAATCCGTATGCAGGAAATTTTTGCGTATGAGACATCAGGCGAAATGGATACCGACGGAAAATTCAAGGGCGAATTTAAAGCGACCGGTATCGTTCCTAAGTGTATAGACAAAATTAAAGAGAACGGAGTTGTTGTAAGCAATGATTGGTTCACTTCCTAATTTGATTGTTATATTAGCGTTATCGCTTACATTTGCGTTGTTATCCTTCGTGCTTGTTTTCATTATTGCTTCGGCGCTCATGGCTGATAAAATCGCGGCTGAGAAGCGACTTGAAGAGCTTAATAAGAACGAAGGCGACGGCGGCGAGGTTGCTCTTGTAAAGAACGAGAGCAAAACTAAGCGCAACCGCAGAGAACGTCAGAGACAACACAGCAGATTTGACGAAAAAGTCGGTAACGCTATTTACAGACAGCTTCAGTCAGCGGATATCAAAATGCGCCCTGAAGAATTTCTGATTGTCTGGATTCTTCTCGCGTTCCTTCCTGCAGCTCTTGTAATGGTGTTTACAAGAAATATTGTCTTTATGCTCATTCTTATGATTGCAGGTGCGGTTATTCCCATTGTCTACGTTAAGAGTAAGCAGAAGAAGAGAGTTAAGCAGTTTGAAGAGCAGCTTTGCGACGCGCTTATGATTTGTTGCAGCTGTCTTCGTTCAGGTCTTAGCTTTAATCAGGCGATGGAAACTATCGCCAAGGATATGGACGCGCCTATTTCTACTGAATTTGCAACTGTTGTTAAAGAGGTTAATATGGGTTACTCGATGGACGAGTCGCTTGAAAACCTCGGCGACAGGATTAAGAGTAAGTACGTTGACCTTATGGTTTCCGCAGTACTTGTTCAGAGACAGACGGGTGGTAACCTGTCGAAGATTCTCGGTAACATCTCGGATACAATCCGTGAGAGAATGAAACTTAAAAGGCAGCTCAAGACATCTGTATCATCAGGTAAGATGTCCGGTATTATCGTAGGTATGATGCCTGTTGCAATTCTCGGTATGTTTACGATTATCAATTACGATTTCGTTAAGGTTCTTTATACAGAACCGCGAGGATATGCGCTCCTTGGCGCAGCGGCAGGACTTGAATTCCTCGCGTTCGTATTCGTTAAGAAGATTACGACGGTAAAGATGTAAGGAGGGCATAATATGAAATTTTGGATACCTGTATTAGTTATCGCGTATGCGCTGTTTGCATTTGGTCTTGTAATCATCCTGCTTACCCGTAAAGGTGAGGAAGAGGATAACAATTTCCGCCGTAAGCAGGCGCTCGGCAAGGAGACTGTCAAGGCGGATTATAAGAATGTTGATACATCCTTCTATGACCGTGTTATTAAGCCTATGCTTGATAAAATCAATAACACGGAACGCTACGGCGAAAACGCTACAAAAACAGAACGCCAGAAGAAAAACAGAGAGCTCCTCGCTGCTAAAATCAGAAAAGCAGGACTTCACATTTCTGCTTCTAACTTCACATTCTTCAAGACTGCGTTTTCAGCAGTAGTTATCGTTATTTCAATCGGAATCAGCTTAATCCTGTTCATATACGGTATGATTAAGCCGGCGCTTATTGTAGTTATTGCCGGAATTATCTTTGCCGTTGCAGCACCGGATTTATACCTTAACCTTAAGGTAAGCCGTCACCAGAACGCAATTAAAATGCAGCTTGCAGACACGATTGACCTTATGAGCGTTTGTATGGAGGCCGGTCTCAGCTTTGACGCTTCTCTCGTTAAGATTTCGGAGCGTATGGACGGACCGCTGATTGACGAGCTTATGACTGTATTCAGGCAGGTTCAGCTCGGTAAAAACAGAAATGAAGCGCTTAAGAGCATCGCGGACGCTTCCGACGTTAAGGAGCTTAAGACGTTTGTATCTGCTGTTACTCAGGCTAATCAGCTCGGTATCCCGATTACTAACGTTCTCCAGGCTCAGGCTGAGCAGCTCAGACTTGATAAGAGCGAGGAAATCAAGGAGGTAGCGTCAAAGGTACCTACGAAGATGACAATTCCTACGGTAATTTTCATCCTTCCTGCGTTCCTGCTCGTAATTCTCGGCCCTGTTGCATTCTCGGTTATGGACAGCGTTAAAGGTGTATTTTAATGGTGAAATTACTTAAACTCAGGAAAAACGGCGAAGTGCTTGTCAGCGAAGTTGAGGACGCCTCAACGTTCTTCAGAAGATTTATGGGACTTATGTACCGTAAGGAAATGGCGCCCGACCACGGTCTTCTGCTTACGCCGTGTAACGAAATTCATACCTTCGGTATGAAATTTGATATTGACACAGTTTCCTTGTCTGAGGAGGGGGAAGTTCTCTT
>CAMPAT010000220.1 GCA_946633275.1 uncultured Clostridia bacterium | reverse complement strand
TCAGGAGTTAAATGAACGGATTATCTCTATTATTGAAAGCTACAAGGACATTGACCGCGTCGCAGTTTCAACTGCAGGACAGGTTGACAGCAAAAACGGCATAGTCGTATATTCTACGGGAAAAATTCCTTATTACACGGGAATGATGGTCAAGCGCCTTATCGAGAATAAGACGGGTATCCCCACTTTTGTTGAGAATAATGTTAACGCAGAGGCAATGGGTGAAGCAATTTTCGGCGCCGGTAAAGGTCAAAGTGATTTTATTTGTCTAACCTATGGAAACGGTATCGGCGGAGCTCTGTTTATTAACGGACAGCTCTATAAAGGCTCCGGCTCATCCGCAGGCGAACTTGGTCATATGATTACTCACGCAGGCGGCAAGCAATGTAACTGCGGCGGCGAAGGCTGTTACGAGTGTTACGCATCTGCAAAAGCGCTTATTAATTCCGTTAACCGTGTTGTTAAAGAACCGCTTGACGCGTTTCAGATTTTCGAAAGAGAAAATTTTGAGAAGCCTGAAATACGCTCAGAAATTGACAAGTGGGTTGACGAGATAATCGTTGGACTGATTAATATTATTTACACTTTCAATCCTCCGCTTATTGTCCTCGGCGGCGGTATTATGAATGAAGATTACATCATTGACCTAATTGACCGTAAGATTTATAACAGACTTATGGACAATTACAGGAACGTAAACATCGTACGCTCAAAGCTCGGTAATACAGCAGCGCTACTTGGTGCCGCGTACCTCGCATCCAATATAAAATAAACCTTGGGAGCTCAGAGGAGCTCCCATTTATATTTTGTCAAGTATTTCAAGAAATCGTGTACATTGTTCGATTTTGTTAAAAGCTCCGAGGCTTATGCGAACCGTTCCCCTCTCTGCCGTGCCGAAATGCTTATGTGCAAGCGGTGAACAATGGAAACCTGCTCTGACAGAAACGTTGTTCTCAGCGAGAAGCGAAGCGGTCTTTTCGCTAGAATAATCGTCATAATTAAAGGAAATTAGCGGTACTGACTTATATCTCTGCGGCTTCGGCGTGTAAAGCGTGGTTTTCTCATTACTGCTCAGCTCGTCATAGAGGTACGAAATCAGCGACATCTCGTGTTTATAAATATTATCAATTCCGGTATTCGTAATATAGTCAATACCTGCTCCGAGTGATATGATACCGCTGTTATTAAGTGTACCTGCTTCAAAGCCTTCAGGAATGTCCTGAGGTTGCTTCAATTCAAAGGAATTACTGCCGGTACCGCCCTGAAGAAGCGGAGTAATTTCTGAATTATTATTAATCAGAACTCCCGTACCCATATTTCCCATAAGTCCCTTATGACCTGCGCAGCAGAGAATATCAATATTATCCCTGACAATATCTATATCGATTACCCCTGCGCTCTGAGCCGCGTCAACAATAAAGGTAATACCCTCTTGTCTGCATATAGCGCCGATTTCTCTGACAGGCAAAACATTACCGAACACATTACTTGCGTGAGTGCAAATAAGAATGTTAGTATTCTCTTTTATCTTGCTTTTAATATTCGAGAGAAGTTCATCTGTGTCATAAGAGTAGTCAAATACATCATATTCTGCTACCCCTCTTTCAGAAAGCTCATAAACTACTCTGCTCACGCTGTTATGCTCAAGTGACGAAATAAGGATGTGGCTGTTTTCCCTGCAACCGCCTTTAATCGCGATATTCGGCGCTTCGGTACAACTTTTAGTAAATATAATATCATTTGACATTGCTCCGAAAAGGGACGCTGCTTTTGCTCTCGTATCAAATATCTTCTCGCCTGCGACAATAGCCTCACGATATCCTCCGCGTCCGCTGTTAAATGAATATCTTAGCTGCGCTTCGATAGATTTAAGATATACGCTTAGTGGTTTTGGGTACGAGGTTGCGCTGTTGTCAAAGTATATCAAGCTTCATCAACTCCGCGCACATATATTCTTTCGTTATCTATCAAAGCGATAGCTCTGTTAACATTTTCAGATAACACCTTAACGGCATACCCACATCCGTCGCCCTTAGCCGGATTTTTAATTCTCGTTACGTAAGCATTAATGCCGTTATTCCTGAGCACATAGCGTGCGCGTTCGGCATTAGTAACCGTACCTACTTTTATTAAGCTATACAAAAAATCACCTCACGTATCATAGTACATACTATGACGAAGTGAGGTGATAAGTTATTATTTATATTTATTCGTCAGTTTCTTCAACAATCGTACCGGTAGTATCGATTGTGTCATCCGCCGTTGCTGCGTCAACAGTTGCTTTAACATCCTTAGCGAGCTTCCTTACCTGGAAGAATGCAAAAATATCGAGTACGGCATATACAATCAAAGCTGCGCCGATAAACTGAACTACCGCTTCAGAAAAGCTGCCGGAACGCGTTATCGCAATAATACCGAGAACTGAAGTGGCAACAGACAGAAATAGTGTAATCCAGCCGAAAACAAGGCTTGAAGCAATGACTTTAATCGCGGTGAAAAGATTGAAGATACCCGAAGTAAGAATAAATATTCCGAGCACAATAATCATCAGCGAGATAATCGCTTTATACTGAGTACAAACTATAATTCCGAGTATAGCGGAAAGTATACCGAGCACAAGCGTAAGCGCTGAGCCTTTATCAATAAAATAGTTTATCGCTGCTGCAAGTCCGAGCAGTATCATTGCAGTTCCGAGACACAG
>CAMPAT010000219.1 GCA_946633275.1 uncultured Clostridia bacterium | reverse complement strand
ATGAAAAAGGCGAGCATATTCTCGATTATTTCACGGACGGCTCTCTTGCCGCAGAGTTTAATCTCAGCTCTGTTTCCGCAAGCGGTTATCCGAACGGAGTCAGCGGAAATGACGGCGTGTTCTCGTATCTTGCAAGCGGAGATATTAATCTCTATTACGGCTCGTCTTATACCGTTTACGGCTCTATGGGCGGCACACGCGATTCATATATCGACGACGTCAGATTTTATCCTTATGCGCTCTCAAAGCAGGAAATCGGTGCGCTTGACGCCTCTTTCTGCTATGAACAGAACTTCTACGGCACAATGGGCGGCACGGGCGTTACTCGCCAGTCAAATGACGGAACTCAGGTGTCGTATCAGGAATATAACGACGGCAGGAGCGGCGCTGCTTATATTCCGTTCTCCGACGGCGGAAACGGAAACTATATTAAGGCTGATTGCGACTGGTCGCCGTTTGTCGCCGCCGATACGTCAAACGGCTTTACGATAAGTTATTTTCAGCGCGTTAACGGCAGTCTGTGGACAGACAAGGAGACGATTACTCTCGCACAGGGTGAAATCGGCGAAAACAAGTATTTCACTCTCGGTACGGAGGGTTATATAAGGTTTAATAACGGAAACGGTGGCAGCGACTCCTCGCTTTCGTCGGCAGGATTGTATTTTGACTATACTACTCAGAACAATTCACTCGTGAAGGGTAAATGGCAGCACGTTACAGTCAGCATTATCGACGATTATCATTTTAAGGTTTACGTCGACGGTGCGCTCACGGCAGATGTAACTGTAAGAGGCACCGATAATTATGCGAACACGGGCGGACTTCTCAACTTCCTCGCAGACTCTGATACAAGGCTGTATTTCGGCTCTTATACTCCTTACTGGGGTACAGACACGATTTCGCTCGATAACGTAAAATGCTTTGACCGCGCGCTTTCTTCGGGCGAGGTTTCCGCTCTTTACAGATATGATTGCGAAAGCGCTCCCGTTTCTGTATTTGAAAACACTTTCGGCGCAGAGAATAACCTCGATATCGGCGGCTTCTGCGAGTGGGACTACGGCTTCGGCAGCCATAGGGGAGTCCTCCATATTTCGCAGGGCGCGGCTAACGGAAACACTAAGATTTACGTTAACGGTACCGAGACTGCGGACACCGCGCAAATTGCTGAGGGCAGTACAGTTAAGGCTGTTTATACAGGCAGCGGAACTATCGACGGCTGGACGAATACAGTAAACGGTGAAACGTATAAATCAACTGCGCAGGATTATGAGTTTACTCTGAGCGGAGACAGCGTGCTACGTCCTGTCGGAGCGAAAACGACTCACAGTTCCGACATAACCGCCCTGCTTGAAGCGCTTGCAAAGGCGCAGACTTACAGCGAGGAGGATTACTCTGCGGAGTCGTTTGAAAATCTGCAGAATAAGGTTAATTCCTACTCCGATTACACCTCTGCACTTCGCCAGGAGCAGATAGACGATGCGACGGCAGACATTCTTTCTGCGATAAGCGAACTTGTTCCGTATCTTTCGCTCAGCGTTTCTGCGGAAAACGGAGCTGCCGATACGGAAAGCGGCAAAAGGCTTTTCGGAGAGACGATAACTCTTAATGCTTCGCCTGCGGAGGGCTTTACCTTCTATGCGTGGTATGAAGCGAAAACGCGCCGTATCGCTTCAACCGCGGCGAATTACTCCTTCGTCATTACTTCGGATACCGACTTAAAGGCGATTTGTATTCCTGATAATACAACTGTACTCCGCTTCGAAAACACGAGCGGACAGGTGGAAAAATATATTGCGAAAACCCCGCTTGATTGGGCGCAAAGTGATATTATGTCGCTCGCTCCTGCTGTGCCGTACAGATACGGCTTCACAAACGGGGTGTGGAACTACGGCAATGCTCAGGAAGACATACTTGACGGTGACGTTACTGTTACTGCGGATTATACCGAGTCAGTCATCGATTTGCCGCCGCTTCCGAGCTGCGGCGATAAGCCTGCCGTAAGTCTTGCTTATGAGCTCGACGAGGAAAATAACGTCGGAACATTTCTTATGGCGGTCAATGTGCCCGACGGAGTGGCCGTTCAGTCAATCGGTACTGCGCTTTATTACGGCGACGCTCAGTCCTTTAATCCTGCTGAGCTTGACCTCACAATCGCAAATAAGGTCGTTACGTCGAAATTCGCGGTAGGAAATGAGCTCAGCGGTATTTATGTAACTAATATTAATAAGCTCTCATCGCGCTATAACTGGGCGGCAAGAGGCTATGTGACATATTACGACGGCGGAAAACTCCGTACGGCGTACTCAAACCAGATTAATATATCAGACAGGGGAGAATTATGAAAGAATTAGTTGAGTCTGTTTTCGAGCCGGAATACTTGCAGTTTACGGCAGTATGCGCAGCGCTGTTTTTGCTTTCAGGTGTGTTTTTTGCGATTTCAATCAGTACGCATTCTAAGCTGAATCATATTAAGCGCGGTAATTTGTGGGCGTCATTAGCCTTCTTCTTTCAGATTCCGATTGTTGCAATATACTTCATATTTTATAAACGCTTTAAGCAGGAGGTGCCGATTGTCTGCTCCTCCTGCGGCAAGAAGTCGCCGAAGGGCAGGAAGAAATGCCCGAATTGCGGCTCGACGCATTTTGTTCCGCTTCAGTTTGAAAATGTAAGCGCGATGAAAAATAAAATTATAGTTTGTCTGGCTGTAGCAATCGCTC
>CAMPAT010000218.1 GCA_946633275.1 uncultured Clostridia bacterium | reverse complement strand
TAGTCATCATCAGCTTTGTGCGTATAAATTACAGCATCAAGTTCAACTGCATTAATGCCGTTAGCATTAATTTCATCACGAGGATAAGCCTTATCCCAGGCACCCCAAGTGTGTCTGCCGTCATAATGAACGATTGAGAATTCGGGTTTACCGTTATGATTTGCAATAACACCTTCTGCTACTTTTGTTCCCGAAGGATTATAAAGGTTAATGTATGTAATATCCTTGCCTTCATATTTACCATATGCAAGCTTAAATGCATAACCCTTTGAGGTGTTATTGTTTATGATTGTACCTTTATCTGTGTCGGTTGCAACAACATTGAAGGTGTGAGTGCTTGAATAATCGCCATCATATGCGTCGATGATATTACCGTCGTATACGCCTTCAATATCCGAAGCGGTAAATGTCTTATCCTTCGGCTTATTCTTTGTGCCGTGATAAACAGTAGTATCAGTACCATTATACTGAAGCGGCATAGGTACCGGCCATCCTGACTGTGTATAATAAACCGGGTTAATGAGTGTTACGTTACCGCCAAGCTCAATCTGGCGTGTAGCCATTGCAGCGTCAGGAATAGTTTTCCATCCATTGTTATCATTAGACATCGGACGTGCGTGCATTGCGTTAAGAGTAACAGTATCGCCATAAGTATTCTTAACATTATAAATTGAGTTGTGACCGGTCGACATATAAATGTAGTCACAATCTGCGTTGAAGAATGGACGAACAAAGCTTGCGCCGTGAATAACATCAGTACGTGTTGCAGCAATGCCAGTCATATCTACATATCCGCCATCAGGAGTTTCACTTCTGTAAACACGGATGTTGTAGTCCGCAGCGTTGCCGCCATAGGAAGCGTACAGATAGTAGTAACCGCCTGTTGATGAGCCGGTTTCAGATGTTAAGCCAAGCTCAGCGTTAGACTTGTAAATAACGTACGAGCCTTCGCCTGTCGCATCTTCACCACTTGCAGGGTCAGGCTGTGAGGAAGCAATGCGTGTGCCGCTGCCTGCATTGTAAGAGCTTGCATAATCAACAAGTGTGCCGTCAGAAACTGAGCTTTCAGCCATACCCGATGCATTGAGCTGCATTACGCAAAGGTCCTCTGTCTTAGCAGCGCCCTGCGACCATGCACCGTATGCCATATAAAGCGATGACGGATTAATTGTGCCGTCAGCATTATGACCGTAGAACGGGCACGCGTCAATTGCGTTAGGCCTTGATGTTGATTTAACTACGAAGCTATACTTGCGAGTTGCGCCATCGCGAGCCTTGAAATGCTCAAGAGGCTTAGCGTCATTTGCGCTCTCCATAGCAATGATTGTTGACTGACAATCACCCCAGCAAGAAACTGCAACGTACATCATCCACTTGTTAGTAGACACGTTGTACATAACATGCGGTGCCCAAACAAGGTTGCCCGCAGCCGGGTCAGTCATTCTTTCGTCAATTTCATCAAGCGCTTCTTTAATAGCTGTGTGGTATTCAGAACCGAAGATGTCCTGATTCTGATAACCTACTCTGCCTTCGCTATCACCGATGATTTCCCAGTTCTGGTTATCGGTTGACTTATAGATAACCATGCCTGTACCGTAAGAATAATAGCTGTCAATTGTATATTTTGAGGAATCGACGTTGTGATAATCGATAAATTCCTGACCAACGAGTGAGTTTGCATCAACGCCGGCAACAGCCTCAGTTAACTTGTAAACAGTTACGTTTGTCGGGTCGTGAGTTACTGAGTACTGATTACCCTCAAGCGACGGAGTATCGGAATTCTCATCATAATAAGTCTCCCAGATTTCCTTCTGAGTCAGTACATCTGCATAAACGCGGATATCGTCGAGATAAATGTCTTCATTATATGCATCCCAAGCATTATCGTTGCCGAAGCAAATATACGTCTCGTCGTCTGTAATGAAATCAATCATCGCGTCAACACTAGCTTTTGCCTTTTGAGCTTCGGTGCCGCTGTTATAAATGCCCACAGGAGTAACAGTAGCTGTGTGCGGTACACCGTTGATATAGACGATAAAAGCGTCGTTGAGCGTAGTAGCGTTAGGATTAATTGTAATTGCAATATGCTCCCAATAGCCCGAAATTGAGCCTGCTGACGTTGTTGTAACGTCCTGAACTGCAGGATTAACGTCAACATAATCAGTACCACCTGTCGATACAAATGAGTTAACACCTGTAAGCTCAATCATATAATACTTTGACGCAAGTGAATTCTCTGTACCCTGGCGGAAGGCAATCGCATTGCGCCAATTCGGATTTGTAGAATTTTCCTTATAACCGATTGAAGCCGCGCTTGAGTCGTTTTCATACGCTCTCCAGAAGGAGATTGTTGCGCCTGTTTTAGGCAGTCTAATCTTGTTTGCAGCAGATGCAAACGGATTAGAAACCATTTTTGCGTAAGCAACTTCAGTTGCACCGTAAACAAATCCCTCGGTTCTACCTTTAATCTTAAGAACATTCTCTCTCCAGTCCTGTGTAGAGCCGGCAATCGCTGCGCCTGCCGGAGGGCCGTTCTTGTCGCCGGCGTTGGCAACTATGCTACCGTCAGTACCGAGATTAAGATTTACGCCCTTGCTGTCCTTTGCAGTATAAGTTGAGCCTGAAGTTGTTCCATCAAATGTCTCGTGATAAATAAGTGTATCGAGACCCTGCTTGAGGAATGTACCCTCTGCAATTGAGGTCTTGCCGCTGTTCTGAAC
>CAMPAT010000217.1 GCA_946633275.1 uncultured Clostridia bacterium | reverse complement strand
TCCACCGTTCTTTCTTCGGAAGAAAGAATGGTGGAATAAACAAGGACTCCTTAACGTTTTAATATTATTCAGCAGTTACGCACAAAGAAAAAGCTCCCTTTCGGGAGCTTTTAACTGTTATTTTCCTTCGTTGATTGCCTTTGCGATTGACTCTTCAAAGGTCATAATCTTGTATCCGTTTGCGTCCTTATCGCTCTTTTCGGCGAAAATGAGGATTGCTTCCACGATTGCCCAGACGTATGCGACTATTGCTCCGAGTCCGAAAACGAGCGAACCGAGCAGACATACGAGAAGCTGAGCAAGCGCTCTTGAGTTGTTGCCGAGATAATAGTTGTGAATACCGAACATACCCACGGTCGAAGCGAGGATTACTGCAACGAGCTTCTTTTTGATTTTATATCCTTCGGGATAATCTGTTCTTGCAGGAACTTCTGTTACTGCAGGCTGCTGCGGAGCGTAATACTGACCCTGCTGATTCTGCTGATTCTGCTGTGGGACGTATGCTGCTACGGGCGGCGTGTAGTAAGTTTCCTGAGGCGGCTGCTGAGGCGTCGGGGCAGACTGCTGCGTGCAGTTACATACCTCGCCTTCGGCAAGTTCTCTTCCGCAATTAGGACAATTCATAATATACATCTCCTTAAATATGATTATTTTTATTACATTAATATACTACATCATCGCAGTTTTGAAGTCAAACGCAGGCTGAAAAATTAATAAAAACTTGACTTTTTGTTAGCACAAAATTTAAAAGAGTGCTAATTTTTTCAAAAAAGTGTTGACAAATTCTAATTTTGGATATAATATACATATAGAGTTAGCACTCGAATACCGAGAGTGCTAACAAAGTTGATGAAGGGGGGACGTTAAGATGATTGGCGAGAGAAGAGCAGCCATTCTCGGATTGATTATTGATTATTATATCAAGACGGGCGAACCGCTCGGCTCGAAGTCGCTTTGTGAAATGCTCCCTTATTCCATCAGCTCTGCAACAATACGTAACGAGATGGCGCTTCTCGGTACTATGGGCTACCTTGAACAACGCCATACAAGCGGCGGCAGAGTTCCGAGCAAGACGGCTTACAGATACTATGTCGATAATCTTATGAATGCCGAACGCCTTACGGAGTATGAAAAGCAGAATATTGCTCAAAGGCTTTCCACTAACGCGTCAGACCCTGAAAGACTCCTTGCAGACGCGGCAAAGCTCCTCAGCGAGCTTACAGGTTGCGCAGCTTTTTACAGCACGGTTAAAGATCCGCTTGACTGCGTCCAAGGTGTTGAACTTATCCCTGCCGGCAACAATAAGGTTATGCTCGTTATGCTTACTCTCGGTGGAAAGATAAAGTCATCCGTTGTCACGATGAGTTGTCCTGTTGACGATGAGTTTAAGAGAATTTTTTACTCCTTTACACGCGAGTATTTCGTCGGCACGCCGCTTGAAGATATCGACCTTTCATTCATTCAGTCTGCGGCGCCTGCGCTTGGACTCAGAGTTTTTGATATGCTTCCGCTTTTGTCCTCGCTTTGCTCGCTTTGCCGCGAGGCGGCAGACGGCTCGCTTATGATGACGGGCGAAACGAAGCTGCTCGCTCAGACGGAGCTCGGCAGCAGCGTATATAATCTCCTTGTATTTCTTGCAGGGAAGGATAAGCTTGAGCGCCTTCTTGAACAGTTTGCACATTCAAACGTAAAACAGACTCTTATGCTCGGCGATGAAAATCCCGTTTACGAGCTGAGAAACACATCGATGGCGATAGCTCGCTTCGATTTTAACAATTCGCAAATCGCAACGCTCGGAATAATCGGCTCACTTCGGGTTGATTACAGGACAATTCTTCCGAGAGTTGATTATATTTTGAATCTTGTAAGAAACTATTTAAAGGAGGGTGGAATTAAATATGAGTAAAAAGCCCGAAGAAATAAAAGAAGAGGAAGTAACCGAGGAGGTCAAGGAAACCGCAGAGGAGGCAAAAGAGCCAACTCTCGAGGACGAACTTAAGGACACTAAGGAGCAGCTTCTTCGCACCGCTGCCGAATATGCAAATTACAGAGCTCGCAGCGCAAAAGAAAAGGAGCAGACATACTCAAACGCAAAGGGAAATGTAATCGCGGAGATACTTCCTGTGATTGATAACCTTGAGCGAGCGCTCAGCGGAGAGGGAAGCGACTTTGACGCTCTTAAGCAGGGCGTACAGATGACTATGGACGGTCTTATGGCTGCGCTCGAAAAGCTCGGTATTGAGCAGTACGGCGAGAGTGGCGATACTTTCGACCCGAATATCCATAACGCAGTAATGCACATTGAGGACGAAACGCTCGGCGAAAATGTTGTCTGCGACGTATTCCAGAAGGGGTACAAAATAGGTGACAGAGTAATCAGAGCGGCAATGGTTAAAACGGCAAATTAATTACGGTTAAATCCGGATTAAATATAAATTTAACTTTCAAAGGAGATAAATATTATGGGAAAGATTATTGGTATTGACTTAGGTACAACAAACAGCTGTGTTTCAGTTATCGAAGGCGGCGAGCCGGTCGTAATTGCAAACGCAGAGGGAGCAAGAACGACGCCGTCTGTCGTAGCATTTTCGAAGGACGGTGAAAGAATGGTCGGCGCAGTTGCAAAGCGTCAGGCTATCACAAACCCTGACAGGACTATTTCATCAATCAAGCGCCATATGGGGTCTGATTACAAGGTGAATATTGACGGCAAGGATTTCACA
>CAMPAT010000216.1 GCA_946633275.1 uncultured Clostridia bacterium | reverse complement strand
AGAAGCGCAAAATTTACAGCCCATCTTACAGCCCACCTGGCTCGAAACACAAATCGTATAGCCGTACTTATATTTCATAACGACAGACTCTATATACTCGCCGTCGCGAAGCCTAAAAAGATACTTTACTGTATCGTCGAGCTTCGAGACGTATTTATCCTCAATAACACACGAAGATATGAAATAGTTTTCACTCAGCTTTATTCTCAAATCTTTTGAAATATTAGTCATTTCATCAAAAGATGAGACGCCGTATTTATGAAGCCACGTATAAACCTGAGAAGTTCTGAATGAAGGCAAATTCAGTTTTTTAAAATCCTCTGACAGTTCGTCATAGGATAAAGATTTAATGTCAGTCATTACTCTTTTCAATAACAGCGTAGTAGAAGCCGTCGCCGCCGTCGGGAGACGGAAATACTGTCTTGTCGTATATTAATTTATAATTCGAATTATCTGATAAGAAGCGCTCAACCACTTTTTCGTTTTCACGCTTATTAAGTGTGCACGTAGAATAAACTAATCTGCCGTTATCATTAAGATATTTTGATGAAACAGTCAGAATATTATACTGAATTTCGGGCAGTTCTTTAATGCTGTCAAGCTCCTTGTATCTGATTTCAGGCTTTCTTCTTACAATTCCGAAACCGGAACAAGGCACATCGCAGAGAATTCTGTCGGCTTTCGGAAGCTTATCATTAAAAACGAGAGCGTCGTTAACTTCGGCTTTAATATTGGTTATTCCGAGCCTTTTTGCTCCTTGTTTTATAAGCTCAACTCTGTGCTCATAAAGGTCAAAGGCAAATATTATGCCTGAGTTATTCATTCTCTCAGCTATAGTAAATGCCTTGCCTCCGGGAGCGGAGCAGATATCTATAACCGTATTGCCCTCCTCTGCTCCAAGAGCAAGAGCACAGTTATAAGAACTCAAATCTTCAATGTGAAAAAGCCCGTCGTTAAAAGGCTTACAATTTGACAAATTAAAGCGTGAGTCAATTCTTACAACTCCATCAGTAACCTCACACTCTATACCGCAGCATAAAAGCTCATACTGCAGTTCTTCACATTCAACATAAAGTGTATTAGGAATTGCAAATACAGGCGGCCTTCCGTTAATTGACTCAAGGATACTCAAGATTTTTTCTTCGCCGTACATCTTATTCCACATATTAATAAGATTTATAGGGCAAGAGTATTTAACGCTAATATCATTCAAAGAGTTCAAATCAACTCTGTTATCATCAATCTTACGTAATATGGCATTAATTAGCTTTTTATAATATCCGAGTCCGACGTCGCCGGCAAGATTTACAGAAGTGTTGATTGCAGCACTTGACGGAACTTTGTCCATAAAATACAGCTGATATGTACCTATGTAAAGCACAATAAGTATTTTTAACTTCGGTTTAGAAGTTAAGTATTTATTTATTAGAAAATCGAGCGTGATTTTCCGCTCAATAACGCCGTAAACTATAGTTGATACGAACGATTTATCACGAGCGTTAACTTCCTTTAACGCTTTATCGACAGCAATATTTGAATACGCATTATCTTTAAGAATATTGTGCAGAATTTCGAATGAGGCGAGTCTTGCGTCCTTCATCGTCTTCTTCCACCGCCTGCGATAAGAAGTAATCTGAGGATAGTTGCAAGTGCTGTTGCAAGCGCCGCAACATATGTTAACGCTGCCGCAGTAAGAACTTTCTTTGCGCCGCTGTATTCTTCATCAATGAGGAAGTTATTGTCCCTGATTGTCTCTAAAGCTCGCTTACTCGCGTTAAATTCTACAGGAAGAGTAATAAGCTGGAATAACGCAACGAAAGCATAAAGTATAATGCCGAAGTAAGCAACGGTAGTGCTGTGAATGAACAGACCTATCAAGCAGATAGGAACGCCAAGAGTAGAGCCTATACGTGTTGCAGGGATAACTATATTCCTGATTGTCAAAGGAAAATAAGCCTGCGCATGCTGGCAAGCGTGACCTGCTTCATGACAAGCAATTCCTATCGCAGCAATACTTCTTGAATCGAATACACCCTCGGAAAGGCAGATAACTTTTCTCGCAGGGTCATAATGGTCTGTAAGATTGCCTCCTATTTTCTGAATCTGAACATCAGTAATACCGTTTAACTGCAAAAGTCTGAACGCAGCATCAGCTCCTGTCATACCGCTACGCGACATAACGCGCGAATATTTGCTGTAATTTGACCTTACGCTTGCCTGGCAAATCAGAGCAAAAACAAATGCAGGGAGTACAACTATTCCCGTTATATAATACATTAAATAAGCAGACATATCATTCACCTAAAATATATCCTTTTTCAATATTATTACCGCTTAAGAAGGATTTAGTATCAATACGTTTTTTGCCCTCAAGCTGGAGTTCGAGAATTTCAAGGCATTTACCGTCGCCGCAACTGACAACAAGACGACCGTTATTATCAATAACCTCACCGGGTTTGCCGCCTTTATCGTCACAATGAGAAGTTTTATGAATTTTGAGAGTCTTCCCGTTAAGCAAAGTAGAGGCAACCGGCCAGGTCTGAAGTCCGCGCACCTGATTATGAATCTCGAAAGCAGATTTCTTGAAATCAATGGGGCAATCAGCCTTGCTTATCATCCTTGCATATCCGAAATCGCCTTGAGGCTGAGGGATTTTAGTAATATTCCCCTGCTCTGTTAATTCAAGCGTCTCGATTAATGCGTCAGCTCCGATAACGGAAAGCTTATCAAACAG
>CAMPAT010000215.1 GCA_946633275.1 uncultured Clostridia bacterium | reverse complement strand
TATTTCTTCCTTGAAAGATATATGCAGTCCTTTATCGACGAGATGACTGAGTTCATCGACGCCGTTGTTAACGATAAGGATACTAAGACAACTGTTTACGACGGACTTGAGGCGCTTCGCCTCGGTCTCGCAGCAAAGCTTTCGGTAGCAGAGCACAGACCTGTTAAACTCAGCGAAATAGAGCTGTAACCTGAATTTCACTGATTTAAGTGTTAAGTTTTAAGTCGTCCGACTATAATTGGGTGTGGGCTTTGCCCACCCTCAAGCTTAAAGCTAAAGACTTAAAGCTTAAAGCTATTTTCGACTAAAAGGAGAAATGTATGAAAAGACAAAGACTTACGATGTCCCAGGCACTTGTTAAGTTCCTTGACAATCAGTATATTGAAGTTGACGGCGTAGAATCGAAGTTCGTTTCGGGAATGTTCGGAATTTTCGGTCACGGATGTGTAGTAGGCGTCGGTCAGGCTCTTGAGCAGGGCGGACATAACCTCACCTTCTTCCAGGGCAAAAACGAGCAGAATATGGCGCTTGCTGCCGTTGCTTATGCAAAGCAGATGGACAGAAAAGCGATTATCCCTTGCGTTTCGTCTATCGGTCCCGGCGCTACCAATATGGTTACCGCCTGCGGCTGCGCAACTGCGAACAGAATTCCGCTTCTCGTTCTCCCCGGCGATACCTTTGCGTGCCGTCAGCCTGACCCTGTTCTTCAGCAGGCTGAGTTCTTCGATAACTACGGAAGAACGGTTACAGACGCATTTAAGGGCGTTTGCCACTATTTTGACAGAATTCTCCGTCCCGAGCAGCTTATGACTGCCTGCATTAACGCAATGCGAGTTCTTACAGACCCTGCTGATACAGGCGCAGTTTGTCTTGCAATGCCTCAGGACGTTGAGGGCGAGGCTTACGATTATCCGGAGCACTTCCTTCAGAAGCGCGTCTGGCATATTGACCGCAGACCGATTTCATCCTCCCAGCTTGAAAGAGCAGCAGAGCTCATCAAGGCTGCGAAGAAGCCGATTATCGTTTGCGGCGGCGGCGTAAGATACAGCGGCGCAGAAAAAGAGCTTCTCGCTCTTGCTGAAAAATGTAATATCCCGATTTCCGAAACGCAGGCGGGTAAGGGTCTTATCGACTGGAAGCACCCGCTTAATCTCGGCGGTATCGGCGTAACGGGCGGCAAGGCTGCCAACGTTATCGGCAGAGACGCAGACCTGGTTATCGGCGTCGGAACAAGATTTTCAGATTTTACAACATCTTCAAAGTGGCTCTTTAATGAGAACAGAAAAGTGCTCGGCATAAATATCTGCCCGTTTGACGCTTATAAGATGGACGCAGAGGCAATCGTGGCTGACGCGCGTGAGGCTGTCAGCGCTCTTTACGACGCTCTCGACGGCTACAAGACAGATTATACAAACGAGATTGCCGACGCTAAAACCGAGTGGGACGCAATTGTCGATGATTATTATACGAAGGAGCTTCCGGGCGGACTTAATCAGACTCTCGCTCTCGGTATCATTAATGAGTTTATGGGCGACGACGATATCGCTCTCGGCTCAGCAGGCTCACTTCCCGGCGATATGCAGCGTCTCTTCAGACCTAAGGCACGCGGCACTTACCATATGGAATACGGTTATTCAAATATGGGCTACGAGGTTAACGGCGCTCTCGGCGCAAAGCTTGCAAAGCCTGAGTCAGAGGTTTATACCTTCTGCGGCGACGGCTCGTTCCTTATGGGACACAGCGAGCTTTATACCGCTCTTCAGGAGGGACTTAAGATTAACGTTTGTCTCTTCGACAATCTCGGCTGGGGCTGTATCGAGAACCTGCAGAACAATCAGGGTACTGACACCTTCGGTACAGTATTCCGTGCGCGTAATCCCGTTACGGGAATGCTCGACGGCGCAGAGATGACCGTTGACTTTGCAAAGATTGCAGAGGGCTACGGCGCTATCGGTTATTCAATCCATAATTCAGATGAGCTCCGCGCAGCTCTTGAGGACGCGAAGAAGCAGACAAAGTCCTGCGTATTTGACATCAAAGTCCTTCCGAAGACTATGACTCCCGGCTTTGAGAGCTGGTGGCGTGTCGGCGTTGCAGAGGTTTCGACGAGCGAAACGGTAGCAGCGGCATATAAGGATATGCAGGAAAATATTGCAAAAACATTCGATTATTAATCGAGTTTTGGCTTCAGGACTCAAGGTCAAAGGACAAAGCTTCAAGCTTAAAGCTTAAAGCTAAAGACTTAAAGCTAATTTATCAAAGGAGAAATTAATAATGCTTAACCCCGATAAAGTTAAACTTGCTATTGCGCCAATCGGCTGGACGAACGACGATATGCCTGACCTCGGCGCAGAAAATACATTTGAGCAGTGCATAAGCGAGATGGCTCTCGCAGGTTTCAAGGGTTCTGAAATCGGCAATAAGTACCCGTCAGACCCCGACGTGTTAAAGCCTTATCTCGATATCAGAGGACTTCAGATTTGTAACGCGTGGTTCTCATCGTACCTTACTTCAAAGCCTTATGAAGAAACTATAGAAGCTTTTAAGGCACACGCAGATAAACTCTATAAGCTCGGCGCGCGCGTAATCGGCGCTTCGGAGCAGGGCAACTCAATCCAGGGCGACCTTACTAAGTCGATTCTTGACGAGAAACCGTATTACACCGATGAGCAATGGGAAATCGTAGTAAAGGGCTTTAACGAGATGGGCGCTTATGCAAAGAGCAAGGGTATGTTTT
>CAMPAT010000214.1 GCA_946633275.1 uncultured Clostridia bacterium | reverse complement strand
CTACTTCATCGAAGACCTCGCAAGATTTGAGGGCTATGAGGGCAGAGACGTTCTGCGCAACTCAAAGTGCCTTTCGGCTGACGTTAACGCAGCGTTCGACCCGACATGGGCTTCACCCTTCGAGAAGAATAACGCAAGCTTCGTAAACCACGGCGTATGCGTAACAAAATTCACAGGAGCGCGCGGCAAAAGCGGCACTTCAGACGCTTCTGCAGAGTTCGTAAGCTGGGTTAAAACTCTGCTTGAAGAAAACGACGTGCTCTGGCAGAGCGGCGAGCTCGGCAAGGTCGACGCAGGCGGCGGCGGAACAGTAGCAATGTACGTCGCTAATATGGACGTTGACACAATCGACGTGGGCGTTCCCGTGCTTTCTATGCACGCTCCGTACGAGATTGTTGCTAAGACTGACGTTTACTATGCTTATAAAGCATTCCTCACATTCTTCACAAAATAATCTGATATTATTAAAAGAGCTGTGGCGACACAGCTCTTTTTGTTGTTTATAATTACTTATTTGCAGAAATAATGATTGCCGATTACTTTAATTACAGTACGCGAGCGCATCCAGGCGTTACTCGTCTTGGCAGGGTTATAATAGTAAATAGCTCCGCCCGACGGGTCCCAGCCGTTAATCGCGTCCTGTGCAGCGCGCCGTGCGGATTCTGCGACGGGCTGATACCAGTTTGAGTCATAGACGCACGAGAACGCGCCGTTCTGATAAACTACGCCGCTGATTGAATCGGGGAAGGACGGGTGCGCGACTCTGTTAAGAATAACGGCGCCGACCGCAACCTGACCTTCGTAGCTCTCTCCGCGCGCCTCGGCAGAAATAACCTTGGCGAGCAGATTAACCTCGTCCGCCGTATATTTCCCCGTACCTGTAGAACCGGACGAGCCGCCGAGCCCGAGGTAAAGAAGCGTCTGCGGTCCTGCAATTCCGTCCACGGTAATACCGCAGTTGCGCTGAAAGGCGAGAACGGCGTTCTTCGTCTGCGTGCCGTATATTCCGTCCACGCTGCCCTTATAATAGCCGAGGCTCTTCAGCTTCGTCTGAATACTGCGAACCTCGCTCCCCGTCGAGCCGAAGCGCGACAACGCGTAAACGCTTCCGTCGCCGACATAATTGTTATAATAATTAAGCGAAGCTCCTGCAATACCGATAATTACGGCAAGCACAAGCGCGATTACCATAAATCTTTTTCCTGTCTTACTCATATGAACCTCCTATATAATAACACTCAGCGCGAGCGCAAGCGCTGCGCCTGCGCCGACTCCGCAAGCGGCAAGCGCGCCGCCGACGAATACATCTTTTTTTGAACGTCTTGTTCGCGGAGGCTTCTGCGCGGAGGACACAATTTTATTCGCCTCATTCTTCAGCTTTTCGCCGTCTGCAGACGAGCCGTCAGCGCTCACGAAAAACAAAACTCTGTCGAAATACGGCGACTCGGGATTGCTGACCTCGAGCACCTGCTTATTAACACCTTTAATCATACATTTCATACCCTTTCAAATTATACAAATAGTGTTAACAAAACGATAAAAAATATTCAAAAATCGCTTCGTTGATTTTTGTGAAAAATGAGCAAAAAATTTAACTTGACAAGCAAAGTTAATAACGCATTGTAATAAACAATTTGTAATATAGATTGTTCAAAACTCTGTTGAAAATGTTGAAAACATAGCCAAAAAAGGCTATAAATACGCCTTTTTCGGCTGTTCAAAACCCTTTTGTTCACATATTATAGCGTGTTTTGAACATTTTACACATAGTTTTCAACAAATACAAAAGTTATAATATTTTTGTGTAAATTGCCCTTTTTCACTTTCCCTCTTGACAAAAAAATGTTATAATTCAATTATTACAAATAGTGATTAAGAGGACTGAATATGGAAGTAAAATATATGAATAACGATGTCGTCGTGAGCGGAGTTGAATGTCTCGATTTAGACCTTACGCTCGACTGCGGCCAGGCGTTTCGGTGGCAGAAGCAGGACGACGGCTCATACAGCGGAGTGGCAGGCGGACATTTCCTGAACATCTCAAGGAGCGAAAACGGCGATTTGATATTCAAAAATACAACGAAGGAAAGCTTCGACGGATTTTTCAGGAACTATTTTGACCTCGACAAAGATTACAAAAAAATCTGCGACACTCTTAAGGAGGACGAGCTGCTCAGAAGCACGATTGACGAATACTACGGAATACGCATACTTAATCAGGAGCCGTGGGAGGCGCTGTGCTCATTCGTCATCAGCCAGCAGAATAACATAAAGCGCATAAAGCTGATTATATCGCGCCTGTGCGCCGCGTTCGGCGAGGAGGTCGCAGAAGGATGGTACACTTTCCCGAGCGCAGAAACGCTCGCAAAGCTCAGCACAGAGGACTTTGAGGCACTCGGCTGCGGCTACCGCGCAAAATATCTCGAAAAGCTGTCAAAGGACGTTGCAGAAGGCAGAATAGATTTGCAAAAAATAAAAAGCCTTCCGCTTGAGGAGGCGCGAAAGGAGCTTCTGAACATATACGGCGTAGGGATTAAGGTGGCGAACTGCGCTCTGCTGTTCGGCTTCCGATTTTACAGCGCGTTTCCCGTCGACGTGTGGATGAAGCGGGTTATGGAATACTACCCCGACGGGCTCCCCGAGTGCTTCAGCGGAATCGAGGGCATAGCCCAGCAATATCTCTTCCATTGGGCGCGCAATAATCTTTAAAAAAACAACCGCAGGATTTAGGTGAGGTGCGGTAACGAAGGATAGGTTTTGACTTA
>CAMPAT010000213.1 GCA_946633275.1 uncultured Clostridia bacterium | reverse complement strand
TTACTACCTCAGCGGAAATGATTATCTTTATACTTCAGTCGGACATAACTCTGTTTACGAAGTTATGAACAAGTATAATCAGCTTGTTGACGTTAACTCTGCTCATACAAGAGCGTTCACAAATGCCGGCTCAAATTATCTTCCGCTTGATGATAAGGCGCTTGCAACTCGTCAGTCAGACTTAAACGGTAACATAATGCTTCAGAATATGATTGCATATACCAAGAACGGCTGGCCGGTTGCCTTCCCGAAGCCTTACGACGGAAGCGATACAACACTCTATAAGGGTTCAAATCGCAAAACAGGCGACCTTATTTTCAACGCGTTCGACATCGAAGGAATTTATAATGGTAATATGCTTCTCACTAATGCTGCGTATGATTACGCAGGCAGAGAAGGTATGAACGTATTTAACGTTGTTGCAATTGATAATACTCACGGCGTAATGGTTAATACAAATAACGATGTCGGATATAAGTTCACCCTTTCATACGGCGACCTTGACGGCGACGGAAAGAAAGATATTACTTATATTGACCTCGCTGACGGAAAGACAGGAAACAGCGTCGGCGAAGGCGTTATTGCTAATCAGGGTGAGGAAGGTTCAGCGACTGCTGAAATCGCAGCAGTACTCACCACAGGTCAACACGTATGGGCTGTATGGGATAAGTCTTATCCTCGCGACGCAGAGTCGGCAGGCGATATGATTGAACTTGACGGTGTTATCTATACTCATAAAGATGGCGACAGATATACGATGTACGGACAGAGGATATCCGAAGATGCAGGATATCTCAATAATACAGGTGACGGCGAACGCGTCACTACGATTAAAGTTACATATCCTTACTACATTGATACTTCAAACCCGAATTCTGTTATCTGTCTTAACGACGCAAAATTCGTAGCTAACGGATTTTCAAGCGGTACTTATGCAGCTGCGCCTGTTAATGGCGGCGACTGGTACTACACTAATGCCGAAGGTAAAACCGTAAGCCTCGGTGTCGGCGGCGGTGAGTCTGATATTAATAGTAAGATTAACTCGCTTGAAGACGGCGAACTTAAGACTTATCTTAGGAAACTCAGCTTAACGGATTTCTACCATTTCTATAAGATTACCGGTACTGTATCTGATTACTTCCATTATTTCAATAATGAGTATGACTTCTTAACCGGAAAGAACAGGACGGGTTATCCTGAAACGGGATTACAGCTTCTTATTACTTATACTGATGGCAATAATGAATACGGAGAATATGAATTCCCGTATGTAATGCCTAACCCCGGTGAGGCGCATACATTCGTCGGTATCAGAAATAAATATAACGTTTCTGCACTTGGTGTTGGATATGATTATAGATTTTCGCAGATATACTTTACTCGATTTGACGGTTCTTTCGGCAGCGCTACATCTGACAGACCTGCGGTTGCTTACACCGGTTACACGGGGCAGGGTAATCTTAATGATGATAATTCTAATTCAACGTCAGGTGGTAACGAAGCTTGGTCAGAAATGAATACTGGTAACTTCATCTATCTTCATAATTATGAGAATAACGAAGCTGCCAAATCTGCTGACTTCACTTCCGGTGATAAAGTAAAGGAGAAGTTTAAGAATTACTCAGAAAACGAAGGAATAACCTCAGGTGCTTTCAAAGTTTCTGAGCATTACAGCGGAAGCGACAACAGTCATCACTCATACGCTAACGGAACTTACGTTGTTAATGCTGATTACTTCATTGACTTCTCAGATGATTCGTTATATAACAACCTTGTTGAAGTTAATAACGGCGTTCCCGTACAGTACAAACTGCCGTTTACAGTAAGTAACGCATACTGGCAGAATCACTTAAACGAAAGCGATGTTTATAACAGGACCTCATATATAAATGACAGAACTAATCTGCTTAATCCGTCGCTGACTACCTCAACGACAGGAGACCATATTTGGAGCACTAACACATCTTCTCCTGTAGCAGATTCTGCTTACGGTCTGTTATTTAACAAGTCAGGTAATGTTGATTATACAGCGCTTCGTAATGATTTAACTAATTTCAATAATATCTACAGCGATTCTAATTATACGACCGCATTTTCCAATGCTCCAAACGGTTACGCTTCCAATGCTGCCTGGGTCGGAAAGATGTACTTTACGGGCAAAGACTCTAAGTCGAGAGCGTACGATAAAGGCTCGGCTAATTCACTGGGACAGGGCTATAATGATTCTTCAGTAAACGCTAATATTGTTTACGAACAGGGAACTTGCGTGGCGCCTGATTACCTTGGCAAGAAGCACCAGTCGCAGGAAACTTATCATTACTATAACCTTCAGGTTAACACTTGTGACAAGGGCGCTGTCAGAAACTTCGTTGACACCTGGGCTAACAAAGAGATGACTGTTACTAAAAACGGCGACGACATCACTTCAATTTACGAGAAGAGCATTGACGGCAGCACAAGCATTAAGTCGGGTAATTATACAATTAATTCTTATAACGAATATCTTGACGCTGTTGCTGAGGCTTACTGGTTTGTTAATAATCCGAAGAATACAACCTTTGCAGATTATGCGAAGAGCGGCTCTTATGATTCTACTGAGTATGTAACTGCATACACAAACGAGAACAAGCCTATTTACAACACTTCTGCAGCAGGCGATAATATCTTTAACGAAGATGTATCGAATGTACATACCGACGCTGTTCAGGCTAAGATTATTAATGATGTGGTTACGGCTTATGAGAACCTCTTCAGCGTATCTGACTATACTGAAGT
>CAMPAT010000212.1 GCA_946633275.1 uncultured Clostridia bacterium | reverse complement strand
GAAGAACTCATCAACACTGGAACTACAGCAACAGAGAATCTCTACGGAATCACTTCGTCTCTTCTTTGTGAAGTTCAGATGAGTGAGTATAATCAGTATGACAAAGTGCTACTTAAGAATCTTGAAAAAGCCGGTATAATCGAGTTTTACAGGCGTGAGGTTCTTCGAAACCCGTATTCAGACGTTGAAGTTCGCGATAAAACTGCAATAAGGCTCTCTGAACAGCAAAACAATGCGTATAAGACTTATTCTGAGATGCTCAGAACTGACGGCGGTACCGGTCTCTTGTACGGTGTTACAGGAAGCGGTAAAACGCAGGTGTATCTCAGACTGATTGACGACGCAATCACTTACGGACGTGATGTAATAGTTCTCGTTCCTGAAATATCGCTTACTCCGCAGACTCTTTCCATATTTCATAGGAGATATGGAAGACAATGCGCCGTTATCCATAGCGGGCTTTCAATCGGCGAGAGAAATGACGAGTATAAGCGTATTGACAGAGGCGAAGCTAAGATAGTTATCGGAACGCGTTCTGCAATTTTTGCGCCTGTTCATAATCTCGGACTAATAATTATGGATGAAGAGCAGGAGCACACATATAAATCAGAGCGAACGCCGAGATACGATACTAAAGACGTCGCCAAATTCAGAGCAGGATACAATAAGGCGCTGTTTTTGATGACTTCTGCAACTCCGAGCATCGAGACTTACTCTAATGCTCAAAAGGGCAAGTATAAGCTTTGTGAACTTAACGAGCGCTTTGGTGACGCTGTTCTTCCAGAGGTGATTACAGTTGATATGAAGAACGAGCTGCGAGCAGGAGTTAAATCGCCAATATCTTCAACACTTCGCGAGCTTATTGAAGAAAATCTTGAAAACGATAAGCAAACAATACTCCTTATTAACAGGCGCGGTTACAATACATTTATCGCTTGTAACGAGTGCGGACATATTGTCACTTGTCCGAACTGCTCAATCTCACTTACTTATCACAGTTTTAACAACAGGCTCGTTTGTCACTACTGCGGATTTTCAAAGAAGCTTGACAACATTTGCCCCGAATGCGGCAGCGATTCCGTGAGATACAGCGGTTACGGAACTCAGCGTATTGAAGATGAGCTATCATATTTATTCCCGACAGCCCGTATCGTCAGAATGGACGCTGATACAACTTCTGCAAAGTTTTCTCATCAGAAAATTCTCGACGCGTTTGCTAATGGAGAGTACGATATTTTAATCGGCACTCAGATGGTTGCAAAAGGTCTTGATTTTGATAATGTTACGCTTGTCGGCGTTGTTAATGCGGACAATTCGCTTTATGATGAAAACTACAAGGCGAGCGAAAAGTCGTTTGACCTCATCACTCAGGTTGTCGGTCGAGCAGGAAGAAGAAATATCAAAGGCAAGGCTGTTATTCAGACTATTAATCCTTATAACGAAACTATCGGGTACGCCTCAAATCAGGATTATAAGGGGTTTTACAGTAATGAAATTGAGCTGCGACGCCTTATGATTTATCCGCCGTACTGCGACCTGATTTCCGTAAAATTTACGGGAGACAATGAAAATTCTACAGCGCTTTGCGCGAAAGCATTTTTCGACAAGCTCGTTGAGATGAACAATAATGAATATAAGGGCGTTAAACTTGTTGTTCTCGGTCCTACTCAGTCAAAGATTTCAAAAATCAATAATAATTTCAGATATCATCTCACGTTAAAATGTAAGAATTCTGCAAAAGTGCGCAGTATGTTAACAGAAATACTCAAAATCATCAGTAAATTGAAAGAATATAAAAAGGTTAGCATCTCAATTGATGTTAACCCGAATGATATATCATAGAAAGGCTATTAAAATGGCACTAAGAAATGTAGTTAAGGTCGGAGACCCTATACTTAACAAGAAAAGCAGGGCAGTAGAAAAGTTTGACGACAGACTGTCCGTGCTCATTGACGATATGTTTGAAACCATGTATGACGCGAACGGCGTCGGTCTTGCCGCAGTTCAGGTAGGAATGCTCAGAAGAGTAGTCGTTATTGATTGCGGAGACGGTCCGATTGAGCTTGTTAATCCTGAAATCACTAAAGCGGAAGGTGAACAGAAAGAGCAGGAAGGCTGCCTTTCACTACCCGGTCAATACGGCGTTACCATTCGTCCTGCAAAGGTTCAGGTTAAAGCTCAGGACAGAACCGGAAAATGGCACGTTTATACAGGTGAAGGTCTCAAAGCAAGATGTTTTTGCCATGAACTTGACCACCTTGAAGGAATACTGTTTACAGAGAAGACTATCAAGGAGAATGTGTAAATGCGTATAGTATTTATGGGTACGCCTGACTTTGCTGTTCCTTGTCTTGAAGCGCTTATCAATATCGGTCACGAAGTTGTCGGTGTCTTCTGCCAGCCCGATAGGCCTGTCGGTCGTAAGCAGGTATTAACTGCTCCGCCCGTTAAGCAGATTGCATTAAAACACGACATACCTGTCTTTCAGCCTGAAAAATTAAAAGGAAGTAATGCTTTAGAATTAATTAATGAGCTGAAACCCGATATTAATGTTGTAGTTGCATACGGTAAGATTCTACCTTCTGACATTCTTTACGCTCCGAAATTCGGTTCAATTAACGTTCACGCGTCGCTTCTGCCGAAATACAGAGGCGCAGCGCCTATTCAATGGGCAGTATTAAACGGCGACAAGGAATCAGGCGTTACTGTAATGCAGATGGACGAAGGTCTTGACACGGGCGATATGCTTCTCGTGAAGAAAGTTACTATTGGTGAGAAC
>CAMPAT010000211.1 GCA_946633275.1 uncultured Clostridia bacterium | reverse complement strand
ATTGAATGTGAATTCGCTTCGTCGGGCGATATGGAGCATGCATGGAACAAGATTAAGCTTAACGGATATTGGTATAATATTGATATTACATATGATAATTCCGATTATATTGGTGGCGAAAATACTTACGGACTCGCTTATCATACCTGTTTTTTGAAGAGTGACGCTTATTTTCAGAGCGAAAGCGGACTGTATCATTATAATTACTCTGCTTTTGACGACTCAGACGCTGCGGATGAAACCTTTGACAGCTACTTCTGGGACGATATAGATTCACGAATTTATACTGTTAACGGCGACTATTATTATCTTGATAATCTTACGAATAATTATATCCAGCTTAAGAAGAGGAATCTTAACGGAACTGAAACTGCAATCGGCTCTCGTTATTATTCACCTATATATAATATCTCGCGCTATGCTTATGACAGCGCCGGTGTACGTCATACAATACCGCATTCAGACGCAATTTTAAGGATTCTTTATCTTGACGGCAGATTTTATTGTAATGACAGAAACAGCATCTTCTCAATAACCACAGACGGAGTTAAAAATAATATCGTTTCTGATATAGGCTATACAATCTCAATTGGTGAAATAAACGGCAATATTGTTTATCAGACTAACGATGATATGAGTACAGTTATAGTGCTTGATAAGAAGGAATATTTTGCTGACAGCCTAATTGATTATAACAACTATCCGGATATTAATAACGACGGTTTTGTTAACGGCAGAGACTGGGCGGGCATTATTAATTCGTGATTGACTATGCTTCAGTATAATGGTATAATATTAAAGATAAATAATTGCTTAATGCAACGGAGGTAAAATTTATGAATGTTCTTATTTTCGGCGGCACAGGTCTTCTGGGCTCGGCAGCAGCTCAGATTTTCATCGACAGAGGCCATAAGGTAAAGACTATTGCTCTTCCGCCTCTTCCGGAGGGAGCTCCGATTCCTGAGGAAATGGAAATAGAGTTCGGTAACTTCCTTGAACTTACTGACGAAGAGCTTGAAAAAGCTATGACAGGTGTAGACGCTTTCATTTACGCAGCAGGCGTTGACGAGCGTGTTGAATTTCCTGCTCCTGTTTATGACGCTTACAAGAAGTTTAATATCGACCCTGTTGACCGTTGCCTCGCTATGGCTAAGAAGTGCGGCGTTAAGAGATGCGTAGTTCTCGGCTCTTACTTCGCTTGGCTTGCTAAGGAACGTCCGGAAATGAAGCTCGGAGAGAAGCACCCTTACATCCGTTCACGTCTTGACCAGGAGGAAGTTGCTTTCAAGTATGCTGACGACGATATGGGCGTAGCCGTACTTGAGCTTCCTTATATCTTCGGTACTCAGCCGGGCAGACGTCCTGTATGGGTTATCCTTATTGAACAGCTTCAGCGCTTTGAGAAAATGCCTGTTACTCTGTATTCAAGAGGCGGTACAGCTATGCTTACCGTTCGCCAGGTTGGTGAAGCTATTGTAGGCGCTGCAGAGCAGGTTAAGGGCGCAAGAGCATACGGCATTTCTTGCTATAATATGACTTGGGAAGAATTCCTCAAGATTGTCTACAGAGCTATGGACGGCATTGAAGACAGAAAGATTATCGGCGTTCCGAAGTGGACCTTTAAGGCTTTCGGTCTCACTATGAGAAAAGACTACGCTAAGCGCGGAATTGAGTCAGGCATCGACCCTGTAGGACTTGCAGATATTATGGATATGAATCTCTTTATTCCTACAGATGATACTAAGGAGCTCGGCTGTACTCCCGATGATATCGAGGCTTCTATCTTCGATTCAATCGCACTTTCTAAGAAAGCGTTTGAAGGTAAAGCAAATCTCATCGGTATGCGCGGTGAATAATTAACAAGCTTACAGCCTCGCAGTTTCTGCGAGGCTGTATTTAGGTGTAATTAATATGTTCAGAAAAGTTATTTCATTATTTTTATCAGTATTGTTTCTGTTTTGCATTACAGTATGCGGCTCAACCGTTAACGCAAATGAAGAAACTCAGATTTCTGAAAATAAGTTAACAACCGTGCCTTCATACGCCTATTTCGATAAGGGCGTTAAAATAATCAGTACTAATTCAATCAAGTACAGCTACTCAAGGCTTCAGTCTGATTTAAAGAAGCTCAAGAAGGCGTATCCTTCTTTAATTACATATTCAAGCATTGGCAAAACGTATGACAAGCGCAACATTTACGAAATTGTAATCGGTAATAAAAACGCAAAAAAGTACATTATCGTTCAGTCAACTGTACACGCGCGTGAATATAATAATTCGCTGCTTGTAATGCGTCAGGTCGAAGCGCTTTGTGCAAACTATAATAATACTTATAAAGGAAAACGAATTTCACAGCTTCTTGACAAGGTCTGCCTTCACGTAATCCCGATGGCAAATCCCGACGGCGTTAATATCAGCCTCTACGGTGCAAAGGGAATTAACAATAAAAAGCTCAGGCGCGACGTTGAAAAAATGTGCAAAAAGTACGGAAAAGGCAAGAAGAGTTATTATGTAAAATGGAAAGCAAACGCCAGAGGCGTTGATATTAACAGAAACTTTCCGCTCAAGTGGAAATCCTGTAATACCGGTGTTAATCATCGCGACTCAGGCTTTTATAAAGGGAAGAGCGAGTCAAGCGAACTCGAAACGAAGCACCTCATAAGTCATTACAAACGTGTTAAACCGTCTGCAGTAATTGCATATCATTCTTCGGGCTCGGTTATCTACTGGGACTTCCTGCAAAAAGGAAACCTTAGAAAGAAAAATAAATCGCTGTTTAATACAG
>CAMPAT010000210.1 GCA_946633275.1 uncultured Clostridia bacterium | reverse complement strand
CCAAAATGCGCTCAAACCAGATTCAGTATATGAATGTGGACGCGTACAAAACAGCGCGCCAAAAGGCGGCTGAGAAGAAAAAAGCCGCGGCTGAAAAGAAAGCGCAGCAGCAGGCAACCAAGACGAAAGGTCATAATTAAATATAATAAACATATATTTTATGAGAGTTCACTGAACTCTCTTAAATGCTTTAATTAGGTACGAACAGGCAGGTGATACAATGGCGGATTTTAAGAAGAATATGCTCAAACGCATACTCATTTTTGCTGTTGTCATCACCTTTTTATTTTGTGCCGACGGTGTGAGAGTGCTCTACCTCCAGACAGTGCAGCGCGAGGACCTTTCGGCAAAGGCGGATTCGCAGCAGCTTTCGGATACGGAAGTGAAGGCGATGCGCGGCACGATTTATGACAGCGAGGGAAATGTTCTCGCGCAGTCCGCAACCGTATGGAATATTTTTATCGACCCGTCAAATATTAATAACGACTCAAAGCGCGAGCTTGTAGTTAATACTCTTTCCGAATTTCTCAGATTCGACGAAGAAGCGAAAAAGGAGCTTTACGATAATTCGAAGAAGGATACGAAATACGTTGTAGTCGCCAAGAAAGTTGAGAATGATATTAAGGAGAAAATTGCCGATTTTTCCGCCAAGAATAAGCTCGGCACGGTAATCGGTTTTGAGCAGACGACGCGCAGATATTACCCGTACGGCAATTTTGCTTCTTCCGTGCTCGGCTTTACGGGCGGCGATAACCAGGGACTTTCAGGTCTTGAATCGTATTACGATAAGGAGCTTACCGGTACTAACGGACGAATAATTACCGTTAAGGACGCAAAGTCAAACAGGCTTCCTACTGATTATGAAACGTCGATTGACGCTATTGACGGAAATTCGCTCGTTCTCACAATTAATCAGACTATCCAGTACTATCTCGAAAAGGGACTCAGAACTACAATGCAGGAGTATAAGTGCAAGGGTGCCTACGGCATTGTTATGGACTGTAACACGGGCGCAATTCTCGCTATGAGCTCAATGCCCGATTTCGACTGCAACGACCCATATAAAATAACGTACGACAAGACGAAGAAAGAGCTTGACAAGATAACGGATAAAAAGGAAAAAACGCTCGAGCAGAGCAAGGCTATCCAAAATCAATGGCGCAACTTCACGGTCAGCGATACATATGTGCCCGGTTCTGTATTTAAGACGTTTATGTCTTGCGCGGCGCTTGAGGAGAATGTCGTAACTCTCGACACAACATATACCTGTACGGGTTCAAAACGAGTTCAGGATTACACTATGAAGTGTCATTACCATCCCGGTCACGGTACGCAGACTCTTACTCAGGGACTTGAAAATTCGTGCAATCCCTTCTTTATCACAATCGGACAGAAGCTCGGGGTGCACAATTATTTCAAATATTTTGACGCTTTCGGCTTTACTCAGAAAACGGGAATCGACCTTCCGGGTGAAACTATGTCGCAGTATTACCGCGAGGAGCAGTACGGTATCGTAGAGCTTTCGTCCGCTTCATTCGGTCAGACGAACTCGCTTACTCCCATCCAGGTTTGCTGCGGACTTTGTGCAATCGCAAACGGCGGAACGCTCGTTAAGCCGTACATTGTCTCAGAAATTAAGGACGCAAACGGAAATACAGTTAAGAAAACGCAGAAGACGGAAGTCAGACGCGTTATCAGTAAGGATACCTCGGCAAAAGTCTGTAAGATGATGAAAGCCGTAGTAGACGAGGGTACAGGTAAGAACGGCTACGTTGCAGGTTACCGCGTAGGCGGTAAAACAGGTACTTCTACCAAGCTCGGCGAAAGTAAGGCAGGCGAAAAGGATAAGTACATCGTTTCCTTCGCGGCAATCGCGCCGTCTGACCACCCTGAAATCGCTTCACTTATTCTTATTGACGAGCCGAACGAGGACCTCGGCGGCGGCGCGCTCTGCGCACCTATTTCTGCCCAGGTTACGGAGCAGGCAATGCAAGTTCTCGGCGTAGAGCCGAAGTATAGCGAGAAGGAAGCGAAGGACCTTTCAATCTCGACTCCCGCCCTCATCGGTCTTACGACAGATTCTGCAAAAGCTTCGCTGTCCGAAAAAAATCTTAAGACTAAGATAGTCGGCTCGGGCAAGAAGGTTATATCACAGTCACCGAGCGCAGGCTCAGCAATTCCGAACGGCGGCGTAGTTGTCCTTTATACAGAAAAGGGAACACGACAGAAGGTTAAAGTGCCCGATTTCTCAGGGCTTACAATCAGCGAGGCAAACGCAGCTGCAGCTGACAAAAACCTTAATATAGAAATCAGCGGCAATAATCTCTCCTCCTCTAACGTTGTGGCGTATTCTCAGTCTGCGGAAAAGGGTACAGAGGTTGATATCGGAGCTGTTATCACAGTTTCGTTCAAGAGCACAAAATCAGTTCTTGATTAGTAATAAATGATGAGGCAAAAAGATGAAATTATCAAGACTTTTACAAAATGTTAATGTTAAAAATGTTTACACAGATTGCGAAGTATCTGAGGTTACTTCGGACTCACGTCAGGTAGGCGAGGGATACCTCTTCGTCTGCATTAAGGGCGCAAGCTTCGACGGACACTCCGTAGCCTCAAAAATGCTCGAGAAGGGCGCTGCGGCAGTAGTATGCGAGCGCGACCTCGGACTTGAAAAGCAGGTTATCGTTGACTCGACGCGCGACGCTTATTCGGCAATCTGCGCTAACTTTTTCGGTAACCCTGCCGAAAGCCTTAAGCTTATCGGTCTTACGGGCACAAACGGCAAAACGACCAC
>CAMPAT010000209.1 GCA_946633275.1 uncultured Clostridia bacterium | reverse complement strand
TCAGGTCGCAGTTCGGGTCCTTGGTTTTAACGAAAGCAGTTATGCTCTCAATCATCTGTTTTGAGATAACGTAATCGACTCTGCCGAACGGTCTCCAGTTCCTATCAAGCGTATCGAAGATATAGAGCAAATCGCCTGCGTGCCAAGCGCCCTTTGTATCTCCCGGGAGGTGACGGTTAAAGCTGTAAACAAAGCACTTATTCTTATTATTTTCAGCGCGCCTTGCGTACTGTTTCGTAAATATTTCAAGCGCGATAGGCGCCATATCCGTAATGGTGATGCCGAGAAGGAGCGGTACGTCGGGTATAGTTTTCATATTAAAATTCTCCGCCGTAATAAGCTCGCCGTCGTTAACGGGAAGCGTATAGCGAATGCCCATCTTAAAGTCCTTCTGAGCAACGAGCCACGCGTAGTAAAGCGTTTTTTCATCGCTTTGCTTAAGCTCATCAATAGTTTCCGCGCCCATCTTATCCATAACGTCTAACCAGAACTCGCGAGTCTTCTCAGGCTCAAACGGTTTTGAAACAGAGCGTTGAATAGCAGCGCCTGAAAGGAGGATTGCGCTGTTATACAGCCCCTTCATAAGCGGACTTGAAATAAGCAAATCGACGCTCATAGCGCCTGCGCTCTGCCCCATAAGAGTTATATTACTGCTGTCGCCGCCGAAATCCTCAATATTCTCATTAACCCACTTAACTGCTGCAAGCTGGTCATAAAGTCCGTAGTTTCCGCATCTGCCGTTTCTGTCCTTTATGTCGGGGTGAGAGCAAAAGCCGTAAGGACCGAGACGGTAATTAATAGCAACAAAAACTATTCCCCTCTCGGCGTAAACTCTGCCGTCGATATGTCCTTCATCAGCGCTTCCGCCCGTAAAGCTGCCGCCGTGAATATAGATAAGCACGGGGCATTTTTCAGCATTCTTAGGAACGTCGATATTAAGATACTGACAGTCCTCGCTGTATGTAAAGGTTTGTCCTTCGCGGAACTCTCTGTGATAAAACGGGTTGCACTCCGCGTCGTCCTCAAATGCTCTGCGCTGGAAGCAGCAAGCTCCGTACTCAGTAGCGTCGTACGTACCTTCCCACGCGCCGCAGATTTCCGGATACTCCCATCTGCCTGCAGCGGCATATCTTATTCCGCGGAACTCGTCGTATGTTTCAAAGTCAATGCCGCAAATTTCGCCAAGCTTAGTTTTACGTTTTACATTTTTCATAAATGTCACCCCTTTTAATCTGATTATATTATATACTCCTTACAATATAATTTCAATAACTTGAAATAATATAAATTATATTGTATAATATTTCGAATGCGAAAAAATAAGGAAAATATTTATATGGACAGATTTCAACTTGTAAGTGAATACAAGCCGACGGGCGACCAGCCGCAGGCGATTGAGAAGCTCGCAGAGGGCGTTCTGCGCGGCGACAAAGAGCAGACGCTGATGGGCGTTACAGGCTCGGGAAAGACCTTTACAATGGCTAATATTATTGAGAAGGTCAACCGCCCTACTCTCGTGCTCGCGCACAACAAGACTCTCGCGGCACAGCTGTGCAGCGAGTTCCGCGAGTTTTTCCCGAACAACGCGGTTGAGTACTTCGTATCGTACTACGACTACTATCAGCCTGAGGCTTACGTTCCGACAACAGATACTTATATAGAAAAAGACAGCGCAGTTAATGACGAGATAGACAAGCTGCGCCACTCCGCTACTGCTGCGCTCTCCGAGAGGCGCGACGTAATAATAGTAGCTTCCGTATCGTGTATTTACTCTATCGGCGACCCTGTTGATTACAAAAATATGGTAATATCGCTGCGCACGGGAATGCAAAAGGAACGCGACGAAATAATCGAAAAGCTCGTTGAAATTCAGTATGAGCGAAACGATATTAACTTTATCCGTAACAAGTTCCGCGTACGCGGAGACACGCTCGAGATATTCCCCGCAGGCAGCAGCGGCAACGCAATCCGCGTCGAATTTTTCGGCGACGAGATAGACAGGATTACGGAGATTAATCCTCTTACGGGAAAGGTTGAGGGCGTGCTCAGTTCCGCAGTCGTTTATCCTGCCTCGCTCTATGTGGTAAGTCAGGACAAGCTGAAAAAGGCTATGGACGAGATATACCGGGAAATGGTTGAGCGTGTTGCATACTTTGAAGAAAAGGGCAAGCTTCTTGAGGCGCAGCGAATTCGCGAGCGCACTATGAACGACCTTGAAATGCTGCAGGAAACGGGATTCTGTAAGGGAATTGAAAACTATTCGCGCGTAATGAGCGGCAGGAAGCCGGGCGCTGCGCCGTTTACGCTGCTCGACTACTTCCCCGACGACTTTCTGATGTTTGTTGACGAGAGCCACGTTATGCTGCCTCAGGTTCACGGTATGTACGGAGGCGACCGCTCGCGCAAGAAGAGTCTTATCGATTTCGGTTTCCGTCTTCCCTCAGCGTTTGACAACAGACCGCTTACCTTCGACGAGTTCTACGGGAAGATTAATCAGGTCATATTCACCTCTGCTACTCCTGCAGATTTTGAGAAGGAAAAGAGCACTCAGATTGTTGAGCAGGTTATCAGACCTACGGGACTTCTCGACCCGAACATCACAGTTAAGCCTACGGACGACCAGATGGACGACCTTGTGTCGGAAATCAACATCCGCACAGAGCGCGGAGAGCGTGTTCTCGTAACTACTCTTACGAAGAAAATGGCGGAGGACCTCACCGCTTACCTCGAAGGGTTTGACATCAAGGTGAGATATATGCACCACGATATTGACACTATCGAGCGAATGGAAATT
>CAMPAT010000208.1 GCA_946633275.1 uncultured Clostridia bacterium | reverse complement strand
TGATAATTCTGATGATTAATGCCGTGCTTCGTAACGCTTCCGCGCAGGATAGCGTGAGCAAGGTCGTTACCGCTGCTCTCAACCTCCCAGCCTCTGTAAAGGAAGGTATGGCCGCTCTGCGCCGCCTTAATCGCGTTAAGCATAATTGAAAAGTCGCCGCTCGTCGGGTTCTTCATTCCGACAGGAATTGTGAGCGAGCTTGACACAAGACGGTGCTCCTGATTTTCAACAGAACGCGCGCCGACTGCAACGTATGAGATAATATCGGAAAGGTATCTGTGATTTTCGGGATAAAGCATTTCATCAGCGCAGGTAAGTCCCGTCTGCTCTATAGCGTCTGCGTGAAGCTGACGGATTGCGACGATACCCTCGAGCATATCAGGCTTCTTGTCCGGGTCAGGCTGGTGAAGCATACCCTTGTAACCTGCGCCCGTAGTTCTCGGCTTACCTGTATAGATACGCGGAATAATCATCAGCTTGTCGCTGACTTCCTTGTTAACCTCGGCAAGACGGTGGATATAATCGAGCACGCTGTCTGCTCTGTCCGCAGAGCACGGACCGATTACGAGCACAAACTTGTCGCTCTCTCCGCGGAAAATGCGCGCGAGTTCTTCGTCACGCTTCTCCTTAGCCGCAATTGCTTTTTCAGAGAGAGGGTATTGCTCCTTAACGTCCTTTGGAACGGGGAGCTTCCTTTTAAATTGTTCTTTTGGCATATTGTCCATAGCTTTTACCTCATAGTTTGTTATTACAAGTTAGTATAATATCATTATTTTATGCATTAGTCAAATAAAAAATAGGGCGCCCTCACGAGCACCCTTTAAATATTTACCATCCGAGTCTCACAATCTGGATTGTGCACGAGCCTGTACCGAGACGGTAACAAGCTGAATGTCCCTGCGGCGTGAAGATGTCAATTCTGCCGCGTCTTGAAAGTCCGCTGCCGCCGCGGTCAACTACTGTATAGTTAACTCCGCCGACCTTGACAACCGAGCCCATCGGGAGCCAGTTGCAGGCGATGTAGTGAGGGTCTTTCATTCCATTGTGGATTTTTCTGCCGCTTGTTGTTGTGCCGCTACCTGAACCGTTACAGGTTGCGCAAGCGCAGTAATGAGTATATCTGCCGGAGATTTTCTGACCGAGCTTGTATCCGTTCTTTGAGGTTACGCCGTTTGGCTTAACGCCTGGCTCGACAAACTTTGTGCCGACCTTGACAACCTCGTCCTTCGCTTCTTTGGTAACAACTTCGCTGACAACAGTCTTGCTTTCCTCTTTGCCGTTAACGGTTTTTACTGAGTACGTTACCTTCTTGCTGCCGTTTTCGCCCTTTGTGATAACTTCCTTTTTGCCCTGCTCAAGCTTCTTGTCGTCCTTCTTGACAGTCTTGAAGTTAATAACCTCGTCTGCTTCAACTGTAGTATAAGCTACTCTGTAGAGCTTAACCTTAAGTCCTGCCTCAAGCTCTGTGTCCGCCGAAGGCTCTGTATAATCGTTCTCGCCGAGCTCAATACCTGCAAGATCGAGAAGGTCGCTTACAGTACCGACAACCTTGGCAAATTTAACTGCTTCGCCGTCAGCCTCAAGAGTAACGTACGGAGCTGATTTAATCTCAACCACCATACCGTCCTTGACAATGTCGCCGAAGCTGTAATTAATATTGCTGTCCTCGCCTACGGTGAGTCCGATTTCGCTGAGCGCCTCGCCTACAGTAGGTGCATATACCTCATAGGTCTGTACGCTGTCGCCGAATTTGATATTTACAGCATTGTGTCGGCTGATGACGATTCTGCCGCCTTTTCCCTGCTCAAATGCCGTAATATCCATTTTATCATCGGAATCAAGCTTGATTCCTGCTGTAAGTAAAACATCGATAGGCTCTTTCGCTGCTGTTGCAATCGTTGACTCCACGCCGCCGTCGATTACTGTTACGTCGTACTTACCGAGCGAATCGGCGAACGCTGTAGAAGTAAGAACAGCTGCGATAAGAAGTGTTGCGACTGCTGCTGCAATAAGTTTTTTAAGATTAGACTTTTTTGCAGCACTACTTGGCTTTTTCATCGCTATCTCCTTTTCTTTATACGCGTTTTATTTCCTAAAACGCGGTCATTATAGCACAAATAACTAAGGTGTCAATTTTTTTAAAGCATTAATTTTGTGCAAAGTGCACACCACCGCCCCTGTAATTCTGGGCGAAATAACAAAAACGCCCCAAATGTTGTGGTTTTTTGTTTTAAACTGTTAAAGCGTTAAAGTGTATTTTTGTAATTTTGCTCAAAATGGCAGTTTTAAAACTTACAAATTGTAACTTTTGAAGACGTTTTTGTTTCCAAAATACAATATATTGTAAAAAGATTTTGACGTATCGGCAGTAAATTCAACATATAGACCGCTGAAATTAACATTTCAAAATATTACAATTTTTAATATTTGTAAACTATAAAACACGCCTCACTATAATATTATGTATTAATTTATATATTATAATAATTGTTTGACATTCTTAATAATTATATATATAATATATAGGCAATGTCTCAGTAGCTCAGTAGGATAGAGCGTTCGCCTCCTAAGCGAAAGGTCGGGGGTTCGAATCCCTTCTGGGACGCCAAAATCACAGCACACCACTCGGTGTGCTGTAATTTTGCATTATATAGGGATTCGAAACGAACTCCAAATTTATCGTGCAGCTTGCTGCTGGGTAAATTTGGGAGAACAGTCCGGCGGACTGTTCGATAGTTGAGAAGAGAATCCCTTCTGGGACGCCAAAATCACAGCACACCACTCGGTGTGCTGTAATTTTGCATTAT
>CAMPAT010000207.1 GCA_946633275.1 uncultured Clostridia bacterium | reverse complement strand
AGGTGAAGTCCATCTCCTTGCCGCCGATGATAGCGGGGAGGTTCTTGAGGTCGTTAGGTACTGTCCAGTCAAGAGTGATGTTTGAGAAAGGCGCCTGCGTGCCCCAGCGGCTTGGTGTGTTAACGCCGTAGATGAAGGACTGGATGCACTGCTTAACCTCTTTCTGAGATAAGTTGTCAACCTTAACGAACGGAGCGAGATATGTATCAAATGATGAGAATGCCTGAGCGCCTGCCCACTCATTCTGCATAATGCCGAGGAAGTTAACCATCTGGTTACAAAGTGTTGAGAGATGGTTTGCAGGAGAAGATGTAATCTTTCCTGTTACACCGCCGAGACCTTCGGTGATGAGCTGCTTGAGGCTCCAGCCTGCGCAGTAACCGGTAAGCATTGAAAGGTCGTGGATGTGGATTTCCGCGTTGCGGTGCGCTTCAGCGATTTCCTCGTCGTAAACTTCGCTGAGCCAGTAGTTTGCTGTGATGGCGCCTGAGTTTGAGAGAATAAGACCGCCTACAGAATAAGTAACTGTAGCGTTTTCCTTTACACGCCAGTCGTTAATCTTAAGATAGTTATTTACGATTTCCTTATAGTTAAGGAGAGTAGAGTTGATGTTACGTACCTTTTCTCTCTGCTTACGGTAGAGAATATATGCTTTTGCAACATCAGCGTATCCTGATTCGGAAAGCATTTTTTCAACGCTGTCCTGGATAGCTTCTACTGAGATTTTGCCGTCCTGAACTTTGCTCTCAAAGTCTGCAGTAACGCGGATTGCGATTAAGTCAATAATGCTTGGGTGCGATTCTTTACCCTGTGCCTCGAAGGCTTTTGCGATAGCGGCGCTGATTTTATTTATATCAAAATCAGTAACGCTGCCGTCTCTCTTGATTACCTGATACATAGTAAACTCCTCTTGCTGTAATAATTTTGTCATTTTTTCCGTGCAAAATGTATTATAACAGCAAGAGGGTAGTTTGTCAATATATTCCGTAAATTTTTTGAAAAAAGTTTTTTAACCACAATATATAGTGATTTACTCAACTCCGCGAAGTTCTGTATCCGTAACATATTTCCGCGCAATATCAGCATATTTATGCATTTTGTCGAATGACGGAGCGCTGAGATTTCCGTACGGAACGGAGTCCCTGTCCGTAAAACGCTGGAGGAAATATCGCTTTGCGCCGCCGATAAGCGCGCCTATCTGCTCGAAATCGTTTTCGTCGTGGAGCTCGTCGACGACGGTTGTTCTGAATTCATATTCAGTATTACCATTCATCAGGAGCGAAATGCTCTCCTTGATTTTGTCCATATCTATTGTGTCAAGTCCGCAGGTGAGAGCGTATTTTTCCTCGCTGTTTTTGATATCCATTGCGACGTAGTCGACGAGTCCCTCGTCGAGTATAGCTTTTAGCAGCTCGGGGTGGTAGCCGTTAGTGTCGAGCTTGACTTTGTATCCCTCGGCTCTGATTTTCCTTATCAGCTCGGGAAGGTCTTTGTGCAGGCAAGGCTCGCCGCCCGTGATTGCAACTCCGTCGAGAAGCGCCTTGCGCCCCTTTAAGAATTCAATCAGCTCGCTGTCGTCCATAATCGGTTTTTCGCTGCCGTCAATAAGTTCAAAGTTGTGGCAGAACGGGCAGCGGAAGTCGCACCCGCCCAAGAATATTGTGCACGACACAACGCCCGGAAAATCGAGCAGCGTCATTTTTTGAATACCGTGAAGCTTCATATTTTCTCCTTTATACTGCCGCCAGAATGTGCATATTTCTGATTTCGGCGTCGTTAATCTTATCGTTGACGGAGTACGCGTGCTTTTCAAGGTCGCCGCAAATTGCGTCAGTAAGTTCCTGCTCTGCGAGTTCGTCGATTACGTCGGCGGCGATACCTTCAATCGCGTAGTATTTTTCTTCTGCCGTTTCGCCGTCGTTCCCCGTAGTGAGCAGATATTCCATTATCTCCGCTTCAAGCGAAAGCTTCGGCAGCGCGCGAAGCGCACGGAAGCTCCACTTATAATATGGTTTATAATTATTATTAAGCAAAAATATAGAGGCTATTGCGCTGTTTACGAATTCAAATACAGCCAGCTGCGCCGCAGCCTCTTCGCCGTGGTCAAGACAGCGCTTGTAGTTATACTGACCGGACTGAGCCATAAGCAGCAGATTTCCTGCGAGCTTTTTGCGTCTGATATCCTCGGGATAAGCGCCCAGAGTTTTGCGTATTCTCGTAACCTCTTTGTAGTTGTCAAAATAAATTTCGCCGTTTGTCGTCTCAGCGAGTGCCTGCTCCGGCACAGTAAGCCATTGTTCTGCAGTAAGGATACCGTCTGCTGAACCGACTTTTTCCGCGAAGAATTCTGATGTGCGTATTACGCCCTTACGCGCTCCGCCGACGGGCGACAGCATAGCGCGGCGATAACCCTTAAATTCCTTCGGGAGCTTTGCGTACGCGCGCTCAAGGAGAAACGCAGCTCTGCGGTCAACAATATCTTCGTCGGGAAGGAAAATGCAGAACCCCGGTTCAAAGTCGTGATCGGTTGAAACCTCGTCGTCAAAGCCGAAGCATTCAGAACCGCTTCCGAACAGCCCTGCCGCGAGATACGGCATTATGTCCGGGAATTCATTTTCGAGCATAGGACGTCCGTATTCTTCAAAGTATGCTCTTGATAACTCAATCCCTTTCATATATTTCCTCCGCTCTTTTGTTCAGCTCTGCTGCTGCCGCAAAGTAACCGTAGTATGAGAAACTCGGCGCGCATTTTTCGCACACAAACGCGTAGTATCCGTTGTGAGGGGCAGAGGTATTAATCAGCAGGTCGTAGGCCTTGTCGAGCAGG
>CAMPAT010000206.1 GCA_946633275.1 uncultured Clostridia bacterium | reverse complement strand
GCTGTTTCCAGGAGCCGAAATGAATTTCGTAAATGTTGACAGGCTTTTCAAGAATGTTAGAGCTTTTCTTCTCGTCCTGCCACTTCTTGTCGTGCCATTTGTAGTCTGACAGCTCGTAAACTTTTGAGCCTGTTGCCGGGCGCGTCTCCTGGTGCACGGCGTATGGGTCTGCTTTCATAAGTGTTCTGCCGTCTTTCGCTTTGATAGCGTATTTGTAGCAGTCAAAGACATTTACATTCTCGATGATAGCTTCCCATATGCCCGGCGAAACGGGGAGACAGCGGTGGGCGTTTTCGTCCCAGCCGTTGAAGTCGCCGACGACGCTTACTGCGTCGGCATTAGGCGCCCAAACTCGGAAGGCGTAGGTGTTCTCTTTTATTTTATGAACACCGAAGAACTCGTATGCCTTGTAATTAGTTCCGTCGTGAAACAGATATACAGGCAACTGATATTCGTCTTTAATTTGAGCCATAATTCTTCTCCTTGTGATTATTATAAACGGTAGCGGATGATAAAATAATCCACTATGATTGTATTTATATTATTATAATAACAGATAGGGGAGTGTAATTCAAGTGTTATTTGTATATTTTGTTACAAGAATTTTTAAATATTTTTAAAAAGTTGTGCAATTTAACTTAAAATCAACTGCTTTTTTGTGACAGATTAACAAAAGGCTATTTTTACCGCTTAATAATTTTATATTTATTCACTATTGTAACAATAAAGGACATTGTGATATAATATCAACTAATATAATAAATTAAAGTCTGTGAGAGTATGAAACGCATTATTATTGCATATCCGATTAAGAATACTGCCGAACAGTTTAAGACTCTGCTTGAAGAAAACGGATACTACGTGTCCCATATATGCGCGACGGGCGCGAGCGTGCTTCGGATAGCAGGCTCGCTTCGCGAGGGTATCGTTATCTGCGCTTCTCTCCTGCGCGATATGAGCGCAGCGACTCTCAGCGAAAATCTTTCGCCTGATTTTGATATTATTGCGATTACTAAGGGAGAAACGGAGTATTATTCCGACGGGATTATATCTCTCTGCCTTCCAATTGATATTTCGGATTTGCTCAGCGCTGTGTCGGTGCTCCAGTCCTCGTCGGGCTCATTCAGCCGCAGGGACAGCAGCGAACGCGAAATTATCGATAACGCAAAGGCAGTTCTTATGAATATGAAAAATCTTACCGAGCAGGAGGCGCATTCATATCTGCAGCAGCAGAGTATGATTACCCGTAAGAACCTTCTTGACGTCGCAGGTGAGGTTATACTTGAGTTTAAACAAATCGGAGACTGATATGAAATTTACTAAGATGCACGGCTGCGGAAACGACTACGTTTATTTTGATTGCACCAAGGAAAGTATTGCGGACGAGCCTGCAGCGGCAATTAAGCTCTCTGACCGCCATTTCGGTATCGGCGGCGACGGAATAATCATTATTAAAAAGGGCGTAAAAGCCGATTTTGAAATGGTTATGTATAACGCTGACGGAACTCGCGGCGCAATGTGCGGAAACGGTATTCGCTGCGTTGCAAAATACGTTTACGACCATAAATTGACGGACAAGACTTCAGTTTCAATCGAGTCTATGGGAGCCGTTAAATATATTGATATTACTGTCGAGAACGGCGAAGCTGTCAGCGCGAGAGTAGATATGGGCGCGCCTTCGCTGAGGAGCGCGGATGTTCCCGTAATCTGCGATAAGGAAAAGGCGGTTGACGTTCCCGTTACTGTCGGCGGCGTTGATTACAAAATGACCTGCGTTTCTATGGGCAACCCTCACGCAGTAGTTTTCCTCGATAAATCGCCTAAGGAATTTGACGTCGAGGGCGTCGGAAAGCTTTTTGAAAACAGCGAGCTTTTCCCCGACAGAACCAACACGGAATTCATATATGTCCGTGACAGGAAAAACCTTGAAATGCGCGTTTGGGAACGCGGCTCGGGCGAAACTCTCGCCTGCGGCACGGGTGCCTGCGCGAGCGCCGTTGCGGCAATTGTTAACGGACTTTGTGACAACGACGTTACCGTTCATCTCCTCGGCGGCGACCTGGAGATTAGCTGGAGCGGCGACGAGGGCGACAGCGTGTTTATGACAGGTCCCGCGACGACAGTTTTCGAGGGTGAAATCAGTTTATAATTTTATATTTTATATAAAAGGGAGGATTAATTATGACAAAGACAACACAGCTCTATGAGGGCAAGGCAAAGAAGGTTTGGGCAACCGACAACGACGATATTGTAATCGTTGATTACAAGGACGACGCTACCGCCTTTAACGGCGAGAAGAAGGGCACAATCGTCGGCAAAGGTGTTGTTAACAACAAGATGAGCAATTACCTTATGCAGCTGCTCGAAAAGAAGGGAGTTCCGACTCATTTCGTTGAGGAGCTTTCAGACAGAGAAACTGCTGTTAAGAAGGTAACTATCGTACCTCTTGAGGTTATTATCCGTAACCGTGCCGCAGGCTCAATCTGCAAGCGCCTCGGTCTTGAAGAGGGTATGGACTTCGTATGTCCTTCAATCGAATTCTCCTATAAGGACGACGAGCTCGGCGACCCGCTCATTAACGGCTATCACGCTGTATCCTGCGGCTTCGCAACACGCGAAGAGGTTGAGCAGATTAAGGAAATGGCGTTCAAGGTTAACGAAGTGCTTAAGGAGTACTTCGCTTCAATCGGAGTTGAGCTTATCGACTTCAAGCTCGAGTTCGGTAAAACCTCTGACGGCAAAATCGTCCTCGCAGACGAAATCAGCCCTGACACCTGCCGTTTCTGGGATATTAACACGCACGAAAAACTCGACAAGGACCGCTTCCGTCGCGATATGG
>CAMPAT010000205.1 GCA_946633275.1 uncultured Clostridia bacterium | reverse complement strand
CTGTTGTCGTTGAAGCAGGAGCAAGGCCTGTAATAGTAAACGAGGTGTTCTTGGTGTCCTTGTACGTTTTCCACTTGCCGTTTACCTTCGTCTGTACACGGTATCTTGTGGCGTCGCTGTGCTTATCCCATTTGAAAGAAACGCTGCTCGCCGTGTTTTTCGTGAAGGTGAGATTTTCAACCTTGGTAGGTACGATGTTAAACGTTTTTACGCCCGTTTTGAGCTCTTCATAGTCGTTGATACACGTAATCGTAACTTTTGCAGTTCCGATTTCAGTATTATCGCTGTATGATACGTAGTAATCGTCGCCCTTGCTGAGCGTCGTTCCGTTATACGTTACGGTGAAGTTGGGGCGTATCTCCTTTCCTGTATAAGCCTGGTCGGTGATGTTTGATACGGTAAAACGTGTTCCGCTCATCCGCTCGTCCATAAGCTCCTTGTACATAAAGTTGCAGTCAACAACGTAGTACTTCGTGCCGTTCGGATTATTTTTCTTATCCTCAATATGAACGCCGTAAACGGTTCCCGTTGAGGAGTACTGCCACATATCGTAGTCGCCCGTGTATCCCGTCGCGCCGTATTTCTTAGTACTGGAGCTGTAGCTCGTGTAGTGAGCGTTCCATACTGAAATATCGGGGTCAATATTTGCCGTGTAGTATTTGTATGTCAGAAAATCGGTGTTTGAATACAGCCCGGGAATGAAGCCTGCGTCCCTTATTACAGAACAAAAGGCGTTTACGTTATTCGTCATCATAGTTCTCGTGACGGTTCCGTTTTTCCACGCCTTGTCGAGCCTGCCGTCATCTACGCCTGCAAACTCGTAGTCGTAGTAAACAGGCAGGTCCATCTGGAGTCCCGAAATCTTCTTGAGCATATAATTTGCTTCTGCCTGCGCCTCTGTAGTATTGAGCGCCTGTGAGTAAAAATACGTTCCGATTTTGAGCCCTGCAGCCTTTGCGTCAGCATAGTTCTTGTCAAACTGAGTGTCGTAAACAAGCTTGCCTGAGTCGCCGTTTCCGCGGTAACCGACTCTCAATATAACGAATTCTACTCCTTGCTTTTTAAGGCTCACGTAATTAACGGTTCCGTTGTGATACGAAAGGTCAAGCCCGTGCACAACGGTATAACTCTGCATTTTTGCCTGCTGACTATATGTACCCTTGACATAAGGCGAATAAGTTGTTGCCGCCGCAAAAGCCGTCATGGGGAACTGCGTTAGCATTATTAACGCCAGCAGTATAGCGAATAGTTTTTGTCTTTTCATATTTATTCCTCTGTGTACCAATAGTTTGTGTCAACGTATTTCGAGCTTACGCCGTTGCATTTCCCTTTCTCCGAGAATTGCCAGATGTCATATTTTACGCCGTAGGAAACCTTCTTGTTATAATCCGCAACCCAGAAGACGATACCGTCCTCGAGCGAACGTGTGCTGATTTGAGATTTATAAATGCTCGACGAGGCGTAAAGCGCAGGAGTGTATCCTGCTTCTTTAACGGTCTTGCAAAAAGCGTTAATCAGCGCCGTACGTTCCTTCCTGCTTAGCTTCGCTTCTGCAAGCCTGCCGATTTGCTTACCGTTCTTAGTCGCGTATTCAAAATCGATAACGAGCGGAAGCTGAACATTGTATCCCTTAACGTGCTTGATGAGGAACTTTGCTTCCTCGACAGCTTCTTCCTCGTTAATCGCCTGGGAATATATGTAAACTCCGAAGGGAACTCCTGCGTTTTCGGCGTTTTTCATATTGTATTTTGCTTTTTTATCAAGAGCGATTTCGCCGTCGGTGTAGCCTCTTCGTCCCACTCTGATGAACGCGAAGTCGACCTCGTCTTTAACTGCGTCCCAGTCGATTTTGCCGTTGTGAGACGATACGTCGATTCCGTAAGCCTTGCTTTTATGAAAATCGTAGGGGACGGGAGTGCGCGGCTTTGTGCTTGCAGCAAATATAACTGCGCTTGTAATCGCGATTAGCAAAACTATTAAGGAGATTAGTGCAATCAGCTTTTTATTATCAACTTTTTTGCCCGAATTTCTACGTTTAGTTTTCGATTTTGTCGGTTTTTTCTTCTTTGTAGTCATTTTTCTTATCCTTTATACAAATTGTATTGTAGATACAAATTCGCCAAATGTCAACATTATAAGAAAATTTTTAATAATTTTAACAAATATTTCTAATTATATTCTTTAAAAACTACCATATTTATGCTATAATCGTTTTAATAAATTTGACAGGTGAAAAAATGAAAAAAGTTGTTTGTTTTTTGATTACGATAATGCTTGTGTGCGCCGCGGCTTTTCCTGCCGAGGCGAGCGCTGATAATACACTTACCGTTAACCGTGAAAATGCGGCGCATTCCGTAAGTCCGCTTCTTTACGGAGCATTTATTGAGGATTTGTCATTTGCGGGCGACGGCGGACTCGTCGCGAATCTTGTTAATAACGGCTCCTTTGAGGACGGCGACAAGCCTGAAAACGCGTGGTATTTCGATAACCTTGACGTCGTGCTTTCTCAGGAGGACGCGCTGAACGCGTCAAATCCTTCGTATGAAACTGTGAAGGTCGACGGCAGGGGAAGTATTGAGAATATCGGTTTTCCGGAGCTTTATAAGTATAAGACGTATGAGTATAACGAGAAGAAGGCTGCCACCTCCTCTATGAGCTTTGAGGAGGGCGTTGATTACGAGTTTTCGTGTTACGTCAAGAATGTTGACTTTGAAGGCTCAATCGGCGTTTATCTTAATTCAAAAGGTAATTCGGGCGAGATTATTCAGCTCGCTATTAACGGAATAGGTAATACAGAGTGGACTAAGCTTTCCGCGACTCTCCGTTCACGCAAGACGGAAA
>CAMPAT010000204.1 GCA_946633275.1 uncultured Clostridia bacterium | reverse complement strand
AAAACATCGCCATAACAGGCAGGGTGCAAACTGTAATTGAGGCGGAAAGAAGGAACATATCAAGCAGGGAGAATAACGCCTCGACAGTACCGCGGCTCAGCTTTACCTTCCTTTCCTTTTCTTCCGCCCGAAGATAAAGCTTATAAGCATAAGCCTTATGCTTATAATGCGGATAAACAGCAACGATTGCAAGAACGCAAAGCGCAGTAAGCAGAGTACTCATATCGCACACCGCAAAAGGATTTACGCAGATAATAAGCATTGCAAGACCGAGCGAATTTATCGAGTCCGCGCGCTCGCCGAACATTTCGCCGATAAGCAGCACACAGAGCATTACGGCAGCGCGAATAACTGATTTTGAAAATCCGCTGAGCATACAGTAAAACACAATAAGGCAAATCAAAACGGGCGCAGAGAACTTCTTGCTGACTCCTAATCTTCTGAAAAGATACGCAAACACACCCGTAACTGCCGAAAGGTGAAGTCCGCTGACGGCAGTAAGATGACTTGTACCGGTAAGCTGAAAAGCCTCCAGCAGTTCATCAGAAATATAAGACCGGTCACCGAGAATCATACCGATTGAAAGAGCGCCCTCGTCGCCGCCAACCTTGTCAAGAAAATAATCGGTTATGTCATAACGGATATGAAGAATATTTCGCATAGGCGACGCGAAATATTCATATGTAGGAGTATAATATTTCACACTCGCCTTAAGGAATATGTCCTTGCCCCACAGTCCGAAAGACTCAAAGCCTTCCCCTGTTGCACGGAATTTCAGCTTCGCTTTTAAGAGCTGATATCCTTCTGCAGGAATCTGCTGAGGCGAAAACAGACGTATTTTAAAACTTTGCGGCGCTCCTTCCAAATCGCATGACACCACCTTTGCCGTATAAACGTAGCCGTTCACCGTTTTCTCCCCGAGATTCGTAAGGCAGAAAAGCGTATCGGCAGTTTTATCGGCGAGCGCGAGCTGAGGCGCCACGAAAGCGCTGTAAGAAAACAAAAACAAAAGACATGCGAGCACAGCCGTTCCCATACAAACAGGAACAGCCCCGGCATGTCTGCACTTCGGCACCGCCACAGAAACTAAAAAAGCCGCTGCAAAGAATACTGCGGCATAGTGGGCGAACCCGTAGCCGAACATATTAAGGATAAACAGCACGGCAGCGAATGAAAAGCCGACGAGCGCAAAAACACGTTTCATTCAGTCCGTCCTCATTTCAGGATTATTCTGCAATCTCAGTTGCAGCGTCATATCTGCGGTTAATGAAATAAACAACAAGATTTGCCCCGACAACAGCGATATTAAGAATATACACTATCAGCACATAATTAATCTGGTGCGAAACGAGCTTGGCAGCAATTCCGCAGAGATAACCGAAGGTTATCAGAAGAAGAAATTTAAGGCTCGTCGCCTTTGCAGTCTTCGCTTTAATACTCTTTATCAGATTAATCGGCCACGACAGACCGAAGCAAATAAGCATTGCAGTTTCAAGAAGTTCAGGCATAATAATCTCCTTTTGTCGATTTATATATTTATAATATCATAATTGCCGACAAATAACAACAGACTACGGCGTGATATTGACAAACTGAAAACAATGCGTTATTATATTAATGAAATAAATTTGTGGAGGAATGCGTAATGAAAGAGCTTTATACAAAGCCTGATGTAGAAGTTGAAGATTACGAAACAACTGACGTTATCACTACTTCTATCTCTCAGACATACGTGCCTGATGATGACTAAAGAGACGTAAGAGGGACTGCAACGCAGTCCCTCTTATTTATACATTTATTTTTTGCGAGAGGCTGTTTACAGCCTCTTTAATTTCGTCCGAAAAGTCGATGTACCACTTCTTTGTTTCAGAAACGTATCTGCGTTTAAATTCATTGCTCGTACAAAACGCGCTGCGGAGATTATGAAGTCTGTCGGCATTTTTGACCACAAACGCCATCTCGTTGCGCCTGATGCCTCTGACGTAGTCGTGCATAACGCAGTCCTCATCCTTAGTGAGCACGCGCACGGCCTCAACAATTTCATCATTGGCGCCGTTTTTCATAAGGTCGCGCTCAGTCGCCTTTGTATCCTCGAGCAAATCGTGAAAAAGAGCCGCTATCTGATAATCAACGCCGTAGCCCTGTTTTCTCACAATTTCTGCGACAGCAACGGGATGAGTAATATACTCGTCGCCGCCGATTCTGTACTGTCCGCTGTGCATACGCGTGGCGTAATCAAGCGCAAGTTCATATCTTTCATTATCGCTCACAGTATTCCTCCTGAGTTAAAAAAGCGGGTGGCGGATTACACTATTATTATTGCAACGAAGTGAAGATTTGTCAATTGTGATAATTTACAAAATTTTTCATATCGTTTCAAGAAACTATGACATTATTCTGTCAATTATGCCGAGTTCTTCCGATGTAAGTTCGGGTTTGTTAAGCGAATCAAGGTTTTCAAGAAGCTGAGCTTTCGTGCGTACGCCAACAAGAACGGAGGTCACGCCCTTTGCAAGAAGCCATTGAATCGCCATCTGCGACAGCGTTTCGCCGCGCTCTGACGCAAACTCTCCGAGCTGCTTAATCTGAGAAAGCTGCTTTTCATCAAGTCCGATATTCTTCTGATATTCCTCACGTCCGTAAAGACGGGAATCCTTCGGAACGCCGTTCATATACTTATCAGACAGTCTGCCCTGCGCAAGCGGTGAGAAGGCGATGAGCCCCTTGTTTTTCTTCTCCGCCTGCTCTTTAAGCCCGTTTTCCTCGACTGCTCTGTCGAGAATCGAATAGCGGTTCTGATTAATAATAAACGGAACGTTGTAATCCTCACAGCGATGATTCATACGGTGCATAGTCTTCCCGTC
>CAMPAT010000203.1 GCA_946633275.1 uncultured Clostridia bacterium | reverse complement strand
CGTTCTTTCTTCGGAAGAAAGAATGGTGGAAACAATAGGACTCCTTAAATGTTTTATCAAACCTAAGCAGTTACCATTAATTCATAATTAATAATTCAAAAGTCCCCGACACGAGTCGGGGACTTTTTATACCATTTCTTCCGGTTTGAAAACCTTGTCAAATTCCTCTTCGCTGAGGAAGCCGAGCGATACGCACGCTTCCTTAAGCGAGATGTTTTCTGCGTAAGCCTTCTTCGCAGTTTTTGCCGCGTTTTCGTATCCGATATATGGATTGAGCGCTGTAACAAGCATTAAAGAGTTGTGCAGATTGTCGTGCATTCTATCGCGGTTTGCCGTGATACCTGAAGCGCAGTTTGCGTTGAATGAAAGCATTGCGTCGCTGAGCAGACGTACCGACTGAATAAAGTTATAAATTATAACGGGCATAAATACGTTAAGCTCAAAATTGCCCTGACTTGCCGCGAATCCTATTGCGGCGTCGTTACCCATAACCTGAACTGCCACCATAGTAACGGCTTCGCACTGAGTCGGATTTACCTTGCCCGGCATAATTGATGAGCCCGGCTCGTTTTCGGGAATTCTGATTTCGCCGAGTCCGAGCCTCGGTCCGCTCGCAAGCCAGCGGACATCGTTTGCTATCTTCATTAAATCTGCCGCGAGCGCTTTAAGCGCGCCGTGTGCAAATACAATTTCGTCCTTCGACGTCAGCGCGTGGAACTTGTTCGGAGCTGTGACGAACTGCTTGCCCGTGATTTCACTAACTGCTTTTGCAACCTCTGCGTCAAAGCCCTTCGGCGCGTTTAGTCCCGTGCCGACAGCCGTTCCGCCGAGCGCAAGCTCTCTGAGCTCGCACATAGCTGCTTCGAGCAGCCTTTTATCTTTTTCAAGGCTCGTGCGCCAGCCGCTGATTTCCTGCGAAAAGGTGACGGGTGTTGCGTCCTGGAGGTGCGTCCTTCCGCTTTTGACTACGCCTTCGTTCTCGCTCTCAAGCCTTTTGAATGTGCTGCAAAGTTCGTCGAGTGCAGGGAAAAGCCTGTCTTCAACTCCGAGCACGGCAGCGATACTCATTGCTGTCGGGAAGGTATCGTTTGAGCTCTGACTCATATTGACGTCGTCGTTCGGGTGACAGAGCTTATCTCCGAGAATTTCGTTAGCTCTGTTTGCGATTACCTCGTTTGCGTTCATATTAGACTGAGTGCCCGAGCCTGTCTGCCATACAACGAGCGGAAAGTGCTCGTTGAGCGTACCGTCGATAACCTCGTCGCACGCCTTTGAAATTGCGCGGAGCTTGTCGTCGGTCATTTTATCGGCTCTGAGCTTGCTGTTTGCGACCGCCGCCGCCTTTTTGAGAATTCCGAAGGCGGAGGTTATTTCTCGCGGCATAGTTTCAATGCCTTCGCCGATTTTAAAATTATCCTTGCTTCGCTGAGTCTGAGCGCCCCAGTATTTGTCTGCGGGAACCTTTACCTCGCCCATTGAGTCGTGTTCAATGCGATAATCCATATCTGTCTCCTGTAATAACGGGCGGTACAGCAAAGCACCGCCCGAAAATATAATTAATTATTCTTCTGTCCTGCGTGCAGCAAGAGCTTCAGAAATCTTCGCTTTCTTTTCGCCGACGATGTCGTACTTGAGCATAGGAATAATTGAAATTAGCGCAAGTATTCCGGGAAGTGCTGTGTAAGCGAAGAAGATTACGTCCTTGTTGCAGTTGTCAAAATTCTGAGCGCTGAGCGCGTCATAGTAGCCTGAAGCGCCTACGAAGATGAGACCTACTGCCATTCCGAGCGCAAGGCAAACCTTGATTGTGAGAGTGAGGATTGAATAGCACGCGCCCTCGTTCCTCTTGCCTGTTTCGTATTCGTATGCGTCGACGCAGTCAGCAGTCATAATCATCGGCATGAGCGTTACTGCGCCGAACTGAAGACCGATGAGGAAGAGCGAAGCGTAAAACAGCACCGTAAGCACCATATTCTTTGGATTCTGGAACCAGAAGTGACCGATAACGAAGGAGAATATTGAAGCGGCAAAACCGTAAACGGAAAGCAGGATATACGCCTTCTTCTCATTGAGCTTTTTAATAAGGAACGGGCAGATTGCCATACTAATCATTGAGCCGATTGCCGTAACGATGCCGAGAACTACAACAAGATTCTGCGAGCCGAGAATAATTGTTGCCGCCTGCACCTGGATGCCCATAGCCATCTGTCTTCCGAAACCGAGGAAGTACGAAATTATTACGAGCATAAACGGCTTGTTCGACTTTAGCGCCGAAAACATCTCTTTAAAGCCGACTGTCTCGCTTGAAGCGTTCGTAACTCTCTCTTTATTAACAAGCGGGATAAGCGCAAACAGAGCGCAGCCGAAGATTGCCGTAAGAATTCCTACGAAGAGGAATTCCGGCGCGTTCATCGGAGTGTCCTGGTCGCCCTCAAAGCCGATAACCTGCGAGCCCTGCGGCACGATGAGGCATACTATCGGCACGATAACAGCGCAGGCGGAAAATCCGATTTGCTTTGCAGTATTTGAAATTGAAACAACGTTAGTTCTCTCCGTCGGGTTTGGCGTGAGCGCTGCAGCGATACCCTGGGAAGGAACGTCGCCCATAGTCATAGCGATAGACCAGATAAGGCTGACGATGAAAATCCAGACATAGAGCGCTGCACCCTTGAGAGGAACCTTGACAAAGATAATAATTGTCGTGACGAGCAAGGGAGCGAGAGAATAAACTATCATTGACTTGAACTTGCCGAGCTTGCTCTTTGAGCGGTCAACAAGATTACCCACAATCGGGTCGGCTGCCGCAGAAACAATCTTCGCAACGAGGACGAGGATTGCGACGAGGGCGAGGACTTCGACGAAGACGAGGATCGAG
>CAMPAT010000202.1 GCA_946633275.1 uncultured Clostridia bacterium | reverse complement strand
AACTTGCTTTCGCAGAGTATTTTGATTGCTTCCTCCATATGCTTCTGCGTGAAGTTAATAGAGGAGAGTATAACGTGATTTTTGAAGCCGAAAGGCATAGTATCGAACTCTACCTTCGGACCGAGCGAAAAGCTGTCGTAAATACCGTTGCAGCCGAGAACTTCGTAGTCAAACGCAATTCTGCTTTCGACCTGATTACCACTCGTGCCGACAAATACGGAGCACGGCGAGCCAAAATAATCCTTGATTTTTTCAGCAATTTCATTTTCGGTGAGACCGGAAGCGCTCAGATAATCCGCATTCATATTTTCCTTTGCAAAGCGTACCTTTTCGCTGTCTTCACCGCTGCGCGCAACAAACAGGATTTTTGCGTCAGGGTGATTTCTGCGTATCTGGTCTCCGATGAAAAGTCCTGTCGTGCCAAGACCGTAAATGACAGTTGTAGCGAAGGTCTCGTCTTTAGCAATTTCGCGCGCCTTTTGTTCTGAACATTTTTCACGAGCCATGACTACTCTGAAGTTTTGCGCTTCGCCGATATCGCTCATTCTTTCGTGCTGGAAGATTGCACAAGCGTACGGGTCGCTGAATACGAGCCTTTTTGCGATTGATAGGGGAAGTCTCTCGAGTTTCTCGTATTCTTCAGGAATGTGAAGTAGCATATCAGGATTAAAGTAATTCATATCGCAGAACAATCCGTCAGCCTTGTCACATCCGTATTCAAAATACGTCTCGTCCTCAGTAAAACGCGTCGGGTCGTAGCTGTCGCCGCCGCGTATAAGCACGATTGCAAAACGCTCTTCGTCGGGAACCCACACAACACCCTCGTGACCGTTTATAAGGCGCTTTTCGTCACCGGGGAATTTAGCGTCAAGCTCGCCGTTTTCGCCCATTTTCATAAGTGCAAAATCAGTACCGCAAAATCCGCAGAACACAGGTGTACAAGCTTTACCCTCTTTTTTCTGCTCTCCACGCAGCCTTTCACGCGGTGGATTAATCAAGTTGATTTCGCCATATCTGAGCGGCTTTTCCTTGTCGTTAACAAAATATGTACCAAAAGTATTCAAATAATCACCTCTGATCAATTTTTGAAATATTATATCATATAACCTTTTGAGTATCAATATAATATACCTAATTTAAGGAGCTTCTTATGAGATTAATTGAATACAACAGGGAAGCTGCGTGCGAATATGCTTATAAGTGGGCGTACGGCAGAAATCCCGAGTATTACGATTTTGAAAATATCGGCGGTGACTGCACCAATTTTGCTTCGCAGTGCCTGTTTGCAGGCACAGGTGTGATGAATTATACTCGAGATACGGGCTGGTATTATTTGAACGTCAACGATAGAGCAGCCGCCTGGACCGAGGCTAATTATTTCAGACGGTTTATGCTTAGTAACGAGTCTGTCGGACCTTTCGCAGAGGAATGTCCTGCCGAAGAAGCTGAGCTTGGAGATTTTGTCAGCCTTAGCGACGGTGATACTTATTATCACACTCTGATAGTAGTCGGCTTTTCACACAAAGTTCCGCTTGTCGCCGGACATACCTACGATACGTATATGCGACGGCTGGACTCATATTATTTTGTAAAAGCCTCAGCTCTCCACATCCTCGGCGCAAATAAATAACGGGCAATTTGCCCGTTATATCAGTTTGCTTATATATTTAGGTTCGTCAATGATTATTGACGGGTGTTCGGCGAATAGCTCCTCAAATGAGCGGAATCCCCAGGTTACGCCGACTGCTTCTATATTTGCGTTACGCGCAGTCTGCATATCAACGTTGCTGTCGCCGAAATATATTGCTTCCTCCGGCTTGCAGTTTACTGCTTCAAGAGCAAGCAGAGTAGAGTAAGGGTCAGGTTTTGTAGGCTTACCGTCAACAACGCCAGAAATAAAGTCGAAGAAATCTTCACCAAAGATATGTTCGACCATACCCTTTGCAGCTTCGTTCGGCTTGTTTGTGACAACTACAAGCTTAATACCGGAGTTTTTGAGGATTTCAAGCTGTTCTTTAATTCCTTCATATGCGTAGGCGTTATCGAGCATCGTGCGGTTGTACAGCACCTTGAACTCGGAATATATATTTTCAAGCTCATCTGTGCTGAGCTTTCCGCCGAACGCTCTTTCAACAAGCTTCTTCGCACCGTTTCCGACGAATTTCTTATAGTCAGCTTCACTCCAGATGTAATTGTACCCGTATTTTTTCAGCAGCGTATTACACGCCGCTCCTAAGTCGTCAATTGTATTTACAAGTGTGCCGTCTAAATCAAAGACGGCACATTTAATTTTACTTTCCATATAAGTCGCTTAAATCCTGTTCTTTGCTTTTTTTTCTTTTATTTATGAATGCAATAATAAGGCTTACTGCAACAAGCGCTGCAATAATTGCCGAAGCAGTATAGATACTGCGCTCGTCCTGTTCACTTTTACTTGAGAGCTTGCCGCTTTTCACCTGATTCCAAAGTGAGCTTTCAAGCTCAAGAATGTTCTGCGGCATATTCTTGAACGGCTGTGATTTCGGCGGTACGTCAGGATATACAGCCTTGCTGCCGTATATTGACGACTCTTCATCATCTCTTACAGTTTTATTTGCTGACTCGTAGTAGATGTATTCGACGTTATCGAATGCAACTTGCGGTTCGTGCATAAAGTTGATGAACGCCTCCGCTCCTTTTTTATTTTGTGAACAGGTCGGAACGCAGAAAGCGTCCCAGAATTCGTTAACGCCCTCTTTAGGGAAGCAGTAGCCGAGGTCGCCGTTGTTTTCAATCATAAGCTCGTAGTCGCCCGCATAATAAGTAGCGAACGCGTATTCGCCCGACTCCATAAGGTTGAAAACCTCGTCCATAACGTAAACGGGATTAACGGCGTCCTTCTGCTCAGCAAGCAGCTTCGCCGCGTCAACCCAGTC
>CAMPAT010000201.1 GCA_946633275.1 uncultured Clostridia bacterium | reverse complement strand
GTAAAGAGCTCTATTTGCTCAGAAAACGAATTAAGATTTATTACGATATGGCTTGTGAATGCAAAAATACTGCATCTCTGCTGAGCGCATACTACGAGGAGGGCGACGATGGATTTTGTTGAAATGTATTACTCCGACAGTATGTACGGTAACGACAGCGCCGATATGTACGAAGCGAAGAAAAAAGCGTTTTCGCTCGTTATCGGCGCGATAATGGAACACGAGCTGACGGAAAAGCAGAGCGTCTGTCTGAGATACAGGTACGTTAACAATATGACTCAGGAGGAAATTGCGCAGAAGCTGAAAATCAGCCAGCCGAGTGTTTCGCGGCACATAACCGCAGGCAAAAACGCCGTAAACAGCAAGCTGAAGTATTGCTATTTAGCGCTGTCAAAAGGGCTTGCGGAATTTGAGAAAACTTATCATTAAGCTCACAATTAACACAAACGACGACTGATTGTTCAGTCGTCGTCTTTTATTCATTAGAAAGCAGTTTTTCAAAGTATATTCCCTCTGCACGGTAAGGCGTTTCGGGATTTTCCGAGAGCGTGAGCTCTATTGCTTTTCCGATGAAGCGCACCGCCTTTTCAGTTGCGGTGAAAACATCTTCGCCGCCGACAATGCAGGAAGCGACATAGCTCGCGAGGATATCTCCTGTGCCTGAAAATCCGTGTCCCCTTTTCTCAGCCGTAAATATTCTGAATTCGCCGTTACTGCTTACTGCCGTAACGACCTTGCCGCCGCGCTTAATCCCGGTAACAATAACAGATGGGGCGTTCAGCGACTCAGCCATTTCTCTTATTTCGCTGTCGGTAATATCGGGCGAAAACTCTCTGCCCGAAAGTATGCACAGCTCGTGCAGATTCGGAGTCACGATATCCGCCTTATCAGCAAGGCGTTTTACAGCATTAATACGCGCCTCGTCAAAGCCGTCGTACACCACGCCGTCGTCAGCCATAACGGGGTCGACTAAAACGACTGCGCCATTTCTGAAATCGTCGATAAACGAACTTATTATTTCGCCCTGCTTTGCGCCTGTTACAAATCCCGTAACTATTGCGTCAAAGTGCGCGCCGAGTTTTTTCCATTCTGCGATAAAGCCGGGCAGGCTGTCGGTCAAATCTGCCGACACATAGCTATCATATCCCGTCTGGTTTGAATACACGCCCGTCACGAGCGGACAGCACTCAATACCGAACGACGAAATTACAGGAAGCGCCGCCGTAAGAGAACATCTTCCGAAGCCCGATATATCGTTAACTACTGCAATCTTTTTCATAATGAAAGTATAACGCCGACGCGCCGCATATGTCAAGATAATAATTGATACTTGAAACAGATAATATAATGTGATAAAATACTAAATAGTTTTTAAAAGTCAAAGGAGTTTATTATATGAGCGGACATAATAAATGGAGCACCATTAAGCGCAAGAAGGGCGCAAACGACGCCGCAAGGGCAAAGATATTTACGAAAATCGGAAGAGAGCTCGCCGTAGCAGTTAAAAACGGCGGTCCTGACCCGAACAACAACGCTAAGCTGCGCGACGTTATCGCAAAAGCAAAGCAGAACAACGTGCCGAACGACAATATTGAGCGTATGCTCAAGAAAGCTGCAGGCGACTCGGATAACACGAACTACGAGGAAATCGTATATGAAGGTTACGGACCGAGCGGCGTTGCAGTAGTAGTAGAAGCACTTACCGATAACAGAAACCGTACCGCAGGCGAAGTGCGTCACTATTTTGACAAGGCAGGCGGAAATATGGGTAACCCCGGTTCAGTTACGTTTATGTTCTCACGTCAGGGCGTTATCATCATTGAGAGAGAAGATACCGACGAGGACCAGCTTATGGAGGACGCGCTCGAAGCGGGCGCAACGGACTTCCTCACCGACGACGAGGATATCTTTGAAATCCGCACGGAGCCGAACGATATCGGTCTTGTACGCGACGACCTTGAAGCAAAGGGATATACTATCGTTTCTTCAGAAGCGGCTTACATTCCGTCAACTTACGTCAGACTTGAAAGCCAGGACGATATGAAAAAGATGTCGAAGATGATTGATATGTTCGACGAGAACGAGGACGTTCAGAACATCTACCACAACTGGGAAAACGAAGACGAATACGAAGAATAAAAAAGGAGTGGACAAAGTCCACCCTGAATTCTCAACTCTCAATATTCAATTATCAATTCAAAACGCTCAGCATAAGCTGAGCGTTTTACTTTACTGTCTGTTCTGAGCGTTTGAAATACCCTGACGGATACGGCGAACATCCTGGAGCGACTTATAAAGAGCGTCGTCGATAGAAAGGAGCGTATCGTCTGCGTAGTTATTAACTGCGCTGAGCATTTCGCGCGACTTATTCTGAGCCGAGGTAACCATCTCGTTTGCCTGAGTAGTTGCGTTGCCGAGGATTTCCGAAGCCTGATTCTGCGCTTCCTGCACCATTGATTTACCCTGGTCGTTAGCCTTGGCAATAATCTCTGTAGCCTCCGCCTGAGCAGTCTTGGTAATCTCGTCGCGTGCTACCATCTCGCGTGCCTGAGCCTCTGCCTTCTTGATAATCTCGGCAGCCTCTTTCTTCGCGTCCTCAAGAATAGTATTTCTTGAATCAACGATAGCCTTAGCCTGCTTTGTCTCCTGAGGAGTGTTGAGGCGTATATCCTCAATAATAGTCTTAATCTTATCTACGTCTACTGCACACTTTTTACTAAGCGGAATCGAAGTTGCGTCATCAAGTACATCTTCAAGGTCTTCAAGTAAAATATCTGTGTTTGTCATTTATTTATCTCCTTTGCATCTTTTATAAATATCTTGTGCTATGGTGCCGGGTACAAACGGTCTTATATCGCCGCCGAGCGAACAAACCTCCTTAACCATACTTGAGGAAAGAAACATATTCTCCCCCC
>CAMPAT010000200.1 GCA_946633275.1 uncultured Clostridia bacterium | reverse complement strand
GTTAGACATAAGCTGAACATCGTATCCGACCTTGCCGAGAAGCATAAGTCCGCCGTAATCAGCAATAGTTTGTCCGAGCTTTCGGCAGAAGGTATAAACGGCGTATATCGTGCTTTCGCTCTTAATCCCCGTTTTTACAAACTGATAATCAATAACATCGGCAACGACCGCCCAGTTCGTTATTGATACGAAGGAATAGCCAAACCCGATAATGAACAGAACTACCATAAAAATCCACGGCTGGTCAGGCTTTGGCTTGATAATATAGCAAGCAATCGCGGCAATAGCGGCGAACATTGAGCCGAAGCCTGCAAGCTCCTTTTTGCCGAATTTTCTAACGAGCATAGGCGTTACGGGAATCATAAGCGCCATAGGCAAATACTGCGCAATCGAGCCGAGAATCGAAAGATTTGTATTACAAAAATAATTCTTATAAAGGTACTGATTAAGCGAAGCAAACTGAAGCTGTCCGCTGATTAAAACGCCCGTAACAGCAAGCACCACAAACGGACGGCTCTTAAGCATACCCTTATACGCTTCTTTAACATTCACATTCGGGTTAAGCTCAGATTTAACGCGCTCTTTCGTAGTACCGTAACACGCAAAATAGAACACTATCGCGCAGAGACACATAGCCAGCGCGAACTTAAACATTCCGTCGCCGTCAACAACGTTATACGTGTTACCTGCGACATCAGTCTTCTTAGTATAGATTATTATCGGTGCAAGGAGAAGCGGCGCAGCGCCGCCGATACCGCCGCCGATTGAGCGGAAGGTAGACAGCAGCGTCCTTCCCTCGGGGTCGTCGGTGATAACAGACGCGAGCGAGCCGAACGGAACATTAATTCCCGTATAAAGCATACCGAAGCTGATATATGTAACATACGCGAAAATCATAATTACGAGCGCGCTGTCCGTATGCTTCGAGATATCATAGAAACAGATAAGCTGCGCTACGGCAACAGGTATCGCAATCCATTTAAGATACGGGCGGTACTTGCCGTCTTTTGCCGGCGGTCTCTTGGCTACAATCGCACCCCATAACGGGTCGTTAACCGCGTCCCAGAGTCTTGTTATGAGAAACAGCGTTGCCACTTTATTAGTAGCAATCTTGAGAACGTCGGTATAAAACACCTTAAGAAACGACGAGACATAAGTAAGCACGAACAGATTACCGCCGTCGCCGAGCGCGTAGCCTGCCGCCTCCTTAATTCCTATTTTATTAGGATGTTGGTTTTCGCTCTTCCCCTTTTTATCTTTCACGAAATCTCCCCCTCATCACTTTCACTAATCTCTTCAGTTTCACACTCATCTTCACTCTCGTGGGCTATCTTATCCGCCTCGTCGTCAAGAAATTCTTTAATGTGCACTTTATCGTCTAAATAGCGGTAAGCCTTCTTGCTCCCCTTTTCTGTTTTCTTATACTTTTCTTTAACGTCCTTATATGTCTCCTTAAGCTGTTCTCGGCAGATATAGCATTGGAACGCGAGCGCAACGAAACCCATAAGCACCGCCCAGAGTTTCTCATACGGCACGCCGTATCTGTCAGAAACGACCTCCCAGAAAATGAACGAGCCGCTGAACGAGGTCGTAATAATCACAAGAAGGTACTTATACCTGACTGTCAAAAACGCAATAGCAGCAGCGACGATAAGGCTGACTGCAACGGCGCCACGCTCGCCGAGATACCACACAAACGCAGGGAGCGACGAATACACGAGCAGAAAACTCGATATCATAAGCTGCGCGCGAAACAGATACTTTGAAAAATACGCGCACAATACCGCAATCGCAATACACACGCCGAACATCGTCCAGAACCAGAAGTCGTACATATTAAAAGCAGGCAGAAGAAATCTTGCAGCCAGCGTACCGCCCATCCAGAAAAATGTAAGGCCGCACCAAATACCTGCGCATTTCAGACCGAAAAACGAAGTAAAGAGCGCACAACCCATCAGAACGTACGGCATAGCCTCCCACATAAACGCACGCACGGGCGAAAACGCGTCAGGAATATAATTTATAATCGTTTTAAACAAATCGTAAAACTGCATTAAACCACCAAAACAATTTTAACACAAACAAAATGGCAAAGCAATATGCCCTGCCATTAAATAATTATTAACTTATTCTCAGATATTAACAGCAAGCTTTTTGCAGGCGTTAAAGAGATTCTGAATTCTGCCTGTCATAACCTCAGGCGACTCCTTCATTCCCCTGTTTGTCCAGCTCATAACAACACCCGTAATTCCGTATCCGAAGAACTCCGCGATGACAATATCGTTGTCATGGTCGACACTCTCAATACCGTTTTTCATACCGATTTCCTTAACAATTTCAGCAAACTGCTCGGTTGCAACGTGGCTGACATATCGCGACAAATCCTCATTATTAATCTTAAGCGCGTTTTGATAAAACTTCTTATCGCGCTTCATCGTCGCAAACATTGCTTCAAGCTTGTCATAAAGATTTTCGATACTTAAACCCGTAAGAAGCGGCACTAAAAGTTCCTGATACAGCATCCAGTCAAGCAGCTCGTATCTGTCCTGAAAATGATAGTAGAAAGTCTGTCTGTGAATTTTTGACATTTCTGCGATATCGGATACTGTTATTTTTTCAAAAGAATTCAATTGCATCAATTCTTTTAACGCGTCTGCCATCTTCTTTTTAGTGCGCATAGAGCACGCTGAGTTTTGTTCCATAGTTTAACTGCCTTTTTGAATTAATTGCTAATTTATTAACGATGATTATTATATCATCAGTTTATTAAAGATACAAGATGTTTTAAAAAATGGATTTTTATAAGTCAAGGGTGAATATTTATACATTTTATGCATTGTCAGTCGTCGGGAACTGAGAGTTATAAAGCTCATAGTAAAAGCCTTTTTTGGCAAGAAGCTCGCTATGATTTCCCTGC
>CAMPAT010000199.1 GCA_946633275.1 uncultured Clostridia bacterium | reverse complement strand
TCGAAAAAGGGCATAACCACGCCGTACCCATTAAATCATAGGTGCGACCTCGGTGCCCTGCATACATAATTAAACCATTTGAAAAGCCTTGCAAACATCGAATTTGCAAGGCTTTTGGCGTTTTCCGTTTTTTGCTCGGGGGCGGTACCCTCGTACAGCTCCCACTCACAAGAAAACGGAATTCTGCACCTTTTTCAAAAGTCTCTCAGCGTGTCGAATCTTTTCCTTAGGTTTTTCGACACGCTGGGCTGTATCATTGTGATACAGCTTCTTGTCTTTTATACAGCAGATTACAGTAACCGCAGTCAATTATTTCAAAATCATCCTGAGAAAAATATTTTAACAGCGGCTCTTCTGCGATAAAGTATGCGTTATCGGGTATATCTGATATGCTGCTGCTTTCGGTAATAATAACGACGGAGTCATCCGTGGTGGTTTTTACGTTTCTGTTATTGCCGTTTCCGCTTCGCTCGAGCATTTCTTCACTAAGCTTTACAAAATTGTTGTTGCTGCCGTAATAATAGTATCGTGAAAAAACTGCACAATGCTTACTGTAATAATCGCTGGAAGTCAAAATTATTGTTTTATTCTGATTTTTTTCTTTTAGTATATCTTCGCATTTGAATAGAGAGTCGGCAAACATAGCAGTATTGTCAGTCTGTCGAGCATAGATAACTCCGTACTCAAAGCTGAAAAGAGCCAGCGAAAGTGCTAAATATGCCGAAATAGCTTTTTTATAGTTGACTCGCTTTAGCCCGGTAAAAGTCGTCACAATTCCGATTGCTTCAATAAATATAAGGTAATAAGAAAGTATCCCGTATCTGTACGTATCTATCAATATAGTGTTGTTTACTAAAATACAGAAGAAAAGTATCCCTGTAACGCATATTAAGGCAAATACCTTGAATAGAAACGGGGCTTCCTTTCTTTTTTTAAATATTGCAATAGCTCCTATAATCAGGAACAATCCGCTGAATAGATTTCCGAACTGAAAAATACTGTTTCCGACTCCGATTGCATTTATGTCGGTTAATCCAACAAAAATGAAAGCGAGCGCCGCGTTTTTCGCCGCCTGAACAAGTAAATTCTCATCGGTAAAGAAAAGAACGCTTCCGTTTCGTGCATAATTAGGCATTCTGGTAATGCTGATACCAAAAATGTCAATATCGTTTATTATCCCTAACTGAACAAGACCGTATAATATGAACAAGGACGCAGTCGCAGTTATTACCGCTACACTCAGAAGAAGATTTAAAACGGTAATTCTCTTTTTAATCAGTAATATCAGATAAACTGAAAGCAGAATTACCGGTATAATCAGAACTGACGCGATATAACAGTAAAATCCTATCCCGAAGAAGAGCATTGAGATAATATAGTATCTTGACTTTTCGGTATTTATAGCCTTAAGCAGGAAATATGAACCGGCAATCAAAATGTGAGCAAGATAGTTACAATCCAGTACATAAGCTCCGGAAAACAGCATCCAAGGAGATATGCAGGCAAGTGCTTTTGCGGTTATTCTGTATCTTTTTGTGTCAAAAACCAAATCCAGTATTTTAAGGAAAAATAAAAAGCCGAAAATGCTCATTATAAGCATTGGAAGCCGTATGGAGAAAATGTTATGCCCGAACAGCTTTGTTGATAACGCGGAAGCATAAACAGCAAACGGAGACTGTCCTCCTACTACCCACGCGTCGAAGTATATCGGCAGGTGCCTCCCGTTAATATCAGCCAAAGTGTCTGATACTGAAAATGCATTGAGCGCCATAATGTTTTCGTCGCTGTTATAACCCCCGATAAGAAGGTTTGAGATAAAGCAAATTAAACGCAATAAAATACCTGCAGGCAGAATAAAGAATTCTGCCTGCTTTGTGTCTAACGTATTTTTAATTCTAACATTATTTGTCATATTTTATAACTTGATTTCCTGCGGTGCGCCGCCGTTTTCGCGCGATTTGTCTGCGCGGTAAACTGAAAGGTGGCCGGCAACGCTGTCAAATACAGATGTGCATGCAAGGCTCGGCTTTTCGCCGCGTACGAACTTGACGAAGTCTGCGGCAAGTCTTTCGTCTCCGCCGCCGTGTCCGCCGTATGCGCCTACCATATCGCCGCTTACTCTGAGGTCAACCTCTTCAACGTCGCATTCCTCGTTGTGTGCGTCAGGCGACGGGTTAATCTTGAGTACCGTGAATTTGCTCTCTTCAAAGTTGCCGAAGATTTCGCCCTTCGTACCTACGATATGGATATTTCTTCTCGGCTCTGCAGAACCGCCTACCATATTGTGAGTGCCTGTTGCGCCTGATTCAAAGTTAACCATTACGCTCTGGTGGTCGACAACATCGTTGTCACATTTGTAAATACATCTTGCGTACGGGTTATCGCTCTTCATAAGCGCGATTTTATCCTCGATTGTCGGGTTTTCCTTGTCCTCGAGAGCGTCCCATACGTAGAACGCCCATCTGTCGGGATGGTCTATGTAAAGTCTCTTGGTCGAGAAGTTGCAGGTGTCAACGTGAGGACAGTCCTTCATACAGATTGTGCCTGCGCCCTCGGGAGCGTTCTCGGGTTTGAACTGGAACTTGCTGCCGTATGAGCTGATTGAGCACGGCTTTGTGTCGCTCATCATCCACATCATAATGTCGAGGTCGTGACAGCACTTTGCAAGGAGCATCGTTGTATGGCACTTCTGTGAGTTAGCCCACTTTCCGCGAACGTAAGAGGTTGAAAGGTGATGATACGAAACGTGCTCGGTTGTCTGAATGTTGATTATATCGCCGATTTCGCCGTTTACGATGCGCTCCTTGATTGCATAGTAAAACGGAGTGTATCTGAGAACGTGACAAATCATAACCTTTGAGTTATTCTTCTTTGCGCAGTTAACTATCTGCCACATCTCGTCCTCATTGACCGCAAACGGCTTTTCGAGAAGCATATCGT
>CAMPAT010000198.1 GCA_946633275.1 uncultured Clostridia bacterium | reverse complement strand
TGTCCATCTCGGCAGCGTCAATATCAATATGGAGAATTTCTGCATTCGGGGCAAATTTGCCGCGGTTGCCGGCAACTCTGTCTGAAAAACGCGCGCCGCAGGTAATAAGAACGTCGCAGTCGTGAGCTGCTTTATTACACTCAAAATGACCGTGCATACCGATAAGACCGAGATGAAGCGGATGACCGTTCGGAAAAGCGCCGAGACCCATAAGAGTCGACACAACAGGGGCGTCAATTTTCTCAGCAAAGGTAATCAGGTCCTCGCCTACGTCAGATAAAACCGTGCCGCCACCGACATAGATAAGTGGCTTCTTCGCGCTTTTGATGAGCTCCAAAGCTCTGTCGAAAGTGCCCTCAACAGGCTGAGGAGCAGGTGAAGCAACCTGAGCAGGCTCTGCAGTATATTCGCACATTGCCGCAGTAACGTCCTTCGGGATGTCGATAAGAACAGGACCCGGTCTTCCGCTGATAGCAATCCTGAACGCTCTACGGATTGTCGGCGCCAAATCCTCAACGTGCTTAACGAAGAAGTTATGCTTTGTAATAGGCATTGTGATACCGCAGATATCAACCTCCTGGAAGGTGTCTCTGCCGATAAGCGGATTAGCAACGTTCGCAGTAATCGCAACGACAGGAATCGAATCAAGATATGCAGTCGCAATACCTGTTACGAGATTAGTAGCGCCGGGGCCCGAGGTTGCGAAGCAGACTCCGACCTTGCCCGTTGCTCTCGCATATCCGTCAGCAGCGTGAGCAGCGCCCTGCTCGTGCGCAGTAAGGATATGATTGAATGTATCGCCGTACTTATACAGCTCGTCAAAAATATTGAGAATAGTTCCTCCCGGATAGCCGAAGATAGTATCTACGCCTTGCTCCTTAAGGGTTTCAAGAACAATTTGTGAACCGTTGAGTTCCATATAATCCTCTTCCTTTCCCTTGATTTATAATTCTTTAGAATATTGTATAATATTTTAGTTTATTTACATCACATTGTCAAGATTTATTTGTGCTTGTAAAAATATTTGTTATGGTATATAATGTGATTTATCAAATTGAATGGAGAACGCAAAAATGAAATTAGGTATGGTTGGTCTGCCGAATGTCGGCAAGAGCACACTTTTTAACGCTATAACTAACGCAGGCGCTCAGAGCGCGAACTACCCATTCTGTACAATCGAACCGAATGTAGGTATGGTAAGCGTCCCGGACGAGCGACTCGACAAGCTTGCCGAGATGTACGACCCTGATAAATTCACACCTGCTACAATCGAATTTGTCGATATTGCCGGACTTGTAAAGGGCGCAAGCAAAGGCGAAGGTCTCGGAAACAAGTTTCTCTCGCACATACGCGAGGTTGACGCAATCATTCACGTTGTAAGATGTTTTGAAAACGACGATATAACGCACGTTGACGGCAACATCGACCCTAAGCGCGATATCGAGACTATCAACCTCGAGCTTGTACTGTCGGACCTTGACATTCTCTCGCGCCGTCTTGACAACCGCAAAAAAGCTATGAAGGGCGACAAAACGCTCGCAGGCGAGGTTGCATTCCTTGAAAGGCTTGTTGCGGAAATGGAGACGGGCAAAACGGCAAGGTCCGTCGACATCAGCGAGGATGAAGCTGAATTTCTCAAGGAGGTTGCGCTCCTCACAATCAAGCCTGTTATCTACGCCTGCAATATGGGAGAAAATGACTTTAATGAAGGCATTGATAACAACAAATACTATAAACAGGTTCAGGAAATTGCCGCAGAAGAAGGAGCGGAAACCTTCCCGATTTGCGCAGAAATGGAAGCTCAGATTGCAGAGCTTGAGCCGGAAGAGAAAGAGATGTTCCTCGCAGATATGGGGCTCGAAAAATCAGGACTTGACAGACTTATCAAGAAGAGCTACGCTCTGCTTGGCTTAATCAGCTATTTAACAGCCGGCAAACCCGAGGTCAGAGCCTGGACAATCAAAAAAGGAACTAAAGCTCCGCAGGCTGCCGGCAAAATCCACACGGATTTTGAGCGCGGATTTATCAGAGCCGAGGTTGTTGCGTTCGACGACCTTATGGCTTGCGGAAGCATGGCGGCAGCGAAAGACAAGGGACTTGTCAGAAGCGAGGGCAAAGAATATGTTATGCAGGACGGCGATATTGTACTGTTCCGTTTTAATGTATAATAATCACAATAAAAATGATAAGCAATTAATGAATTATTGTCTATTACTATCAAAAACTGTTGACTAATTTCGCTTTTTGAAGTAATATAACAATAATAAGGACGGAGGAAATTATGTCTGATTACAGCTTAAAAACAGATAACGAACTCCTGTCCGAAATTAAAACAAATGACAAAGAAGCAATGCTCGTTCTTATCGAAAGATACAGAAGCACGGTTGAAGCAATCGCGATGAAATACATCGACTCCCCTCTTGAAAAAGACGATTTAGTCCAGGAGGGAATGATAGGTCTTCTCGCTGCTATCAATTCATATAAGAGCGATAAAGGAGCAAAATTTGTTACATATGCATCTCGGTGTATAAATAATTCTGTTCAAACAGCACTACGGAAGTTTTCAAGAATGAAGGATATTCCTCAGTCGAATTTAGTCACTCTTGAAGAAGATTACTTCGATAACCAGGTAGGCTTAAGTGCTGAAGACGAATATCTTGCAAAAGAAAGCGTTTTTACTTTGACAGAAGTTTTGTACGAAGGGTTATCACGCTTTGAGAACGAAGTTTTAAGGCTACACATCGTCGGGTGTTCCTACGTTGAAATAGCTGAACGACTCGGCAAAAATCCCAAGGCAATTGATAACGCTATACAGCGTATTCGTAAGAAACTCGACGGAGTTACTTTTTGAATATTTCCCCAGCATCTCGGCTGAAGGCGGAAATTATTTCATCTGCCTCATGCCCTTTTCCCCAGGCAAATCTTTAGAGAGGTAGAAATGTAAAATGTACGAAGACA
>CAMPAT010000197.1 GCA_946633275.1 uncultured Clostridia bacterium | reverse complement strand
TCGTGCAGCTTGCTGCTGGGTAAAAACAGGAAGAAGGTCCAGCGGACCTTCTGTCCGCGAGAGGAAAATCCCACCGTCTCCGCCAAAAGAATACCAGCTACCCTTGTGGTAGCTGGTGTTCTTTTATGATGTGGGATTCGAAAATAAACTCCAAATTTTTCGTGCAGTTTGCTGCTGGGAAAATTTGGGAGAACAGTCCTGCGGACTGTTCGATAGTTTAGAGGAGAATCCCACCGTCTCCGCTCTGCGTGCTCCTGCACGCAGACAAATTCTTATTGCATACGCCATTCTCATTTGATATAATATATATCAAAGGGAGTGACCTTATGAAAGCTATAAAGCCCGATTTATCAAAGCTTAAAAACATCAGGCACAAAAAGCAGATTATCATAATTGCGGTAATAGTAATCTCTGCGCTTATAATAGGAATAGTGTTCTACTCTAACGTAGTGTCAAAATCAAATAACTACGACAAGGCTATGTCGCTTTATAACTCATACAAGTACAGCGAAGCTGAGGAAGCCTTCAAGAAGCTCGGCGATTACAAGGACAGCAAGGACTACGCAGACAAGAGCTACGAAAAGATAATGCAAAACAAATACAACAACGCCGTGTCGCTTATGGACAGAGGTCTCTATGCAGACGCTATGTCGATTTTCCGGGAAATCAGCGACTACAAGGACAGCACAATCCTTGCCGAAAGGTGCGAAATATTCTACACCGACGGCGCCCCTGAGGAGGCTTCAGCGCGCACGGACAGTCCCGAAAACGCTGCGTACTACAAAATTGCGAAAGAGTACCGCGAAAAGTACGGGGTAGGCTACACAATGCGCGAAAAGCGCGAGGGAGCCGAGTCTTACACCGTCACGGGCGTTTGTCTGCTTATGCTCACCGACTTTGACGGCAACGGCACAAACGAGCTCGTTATCGGCACAAAGAGCGACAAGAACAAGCACAAAGCTAAATACGCCATTTATGCCTACGAAAAAGGCACGGGCGCAGTTAAGCTGATTGATGGCAAATACACGTCGCACTCAGGCGACGACGGCTACTGCTCGTTTGAAATACTGAAGGACAACAAAAGCAAGCTGCTCTACCACGGAGACTATAACAGCGGCAGCACGCATTTTTATAACGGATTGAAATTCCTCGAGAAAAGCTCCTGGTCTGTTACGGGCAAAGGAAGGAAGGCGCAGTACGCCTTTAACGACAAGGTCGTAAAGCAAGAGGAATATGACAAGTCTGTGACGAGCTATGACGCAAGCGAAATACTCGGAGAAGGCACAAAGCCCGTCAAGACTTACAGGCAGACAAAGGGCAGCTTTGTAATCTACCTTGCAGATTATCTCTCCGTCGACGCGGCTAACGATTTAGCCGACACTAATCAGAGAATTTACGACATACTTGAAGCGTCGTATAACGAAAAGAATTCATAAAATTAACCCCTGAATGATGGTCATTCAGGGGTGTTTTTATACGTTAATTTCAACCTCAACTCCGAGGAGGTCTTTATTTTTTTCAAGTATCGGGTTAACTATATCGCTGAGGAAGTCTGCCGTCTGCTCGGGCGCTCTGCCAACGAAATTCTGAGGCTTGAGAATCGCGAGGATTTCCTCCTTCGTCGTCATAAACGCAGGGTCAGCGGCAATTCTGTCCACGAGGTCGTTCTGTCCGCCCTCAACCTTGACTACCGCGCCGGCAGCCATTGAGTGCTGACGAATTTTTTCGTGAAGCTCCTGACGGTCGCCGCCCTTCTTAACCGCGTCCATCATAATATTCTCCGTCGCCATAAACGGAAGCTCGCTCATCAGGCGCGCCTCAATAACCTTAGGATAAACGACAAGTCCGCTCGTAACATTAATATACAAATCGAGAATGCCGTCAGTCGCGAGGAATGCCTCCGCAACTGATACGCGCTTATTCGCAGAGTCGTCGAGCGTTCTCTCAAACCATTGCGCAGAAGCCGTCCACGCAGGATTGAGCGCGTCAATCATAACGTATCTTGAAAGGGACGCTATACGCTCGCTTCTCATCGGGTTACGCTTATACGCCATAGCCGACGAGCCAATCTGATTTTTCTCAAACGGCTCTTCAATTTCCTTTAAGTTCTGGAGGAGGCGAAGGTCGTTAGAGAACTTACAGCACGACTGAGCGATCAGTCCGAGGCAGTTACAAACGATTGTATCAAGCTTGCGGGCGTATGTCTGGCCGCTCACGGGGAAGCAGGACTTAAAGCCCATTTTCTCCGCGATAATCTTATCGAGCGCCTTGCACTTTTCGTGGTCGCCGTCAAAAAGTTCAAGGAAGGAAGCCTGAGTGCCCGTCGTACCCTTTGAGCCGAGGAGCATAAGAGTATCAAGCACGTGGTCAACCTCGTCTAAGTCCATAACTAAGTCCATAAGCCAGAGCGTTGCGCGCTTACCTACCGTAGTAGGCTGTGCCGGCTGAAAATGAGTAAAGCCGAGGCACGGCATATCCTTATACTCATCAGCAAATTTTGCGACAGAAGCGATTGCGTTAACGAGCTTTTTCTTAACGAGAAGAAGCGCCTCGCGCATAGTGATTACATCCGTATTATCGCCGACATAGCAAGACGTCGCGCCGAGATGGATAATCGGGCGTGCGTTAGGGCACTGCTCGCCGTATGCGTGAACGTGGCTCATAACGTCGTGACGGAACTTCTTCTCATACTCGCGCGCAACGTCGTAATTAATGTCGTCTGCGTGAGCTTTAAGCTCGTCAATCTGCTCCTGAGTTACTCCGAGTCCGAGCTCGTGCTCAGCCTCTGCAAGCGCTATCCAAAGCTTGCGCCAGGTTTTAAATTTAAAATCGGGAGAATAGATATACTGCATTTCCTTGCTTGCATAACGAGCAGCAAAAGGAGAATTGTAAATATCGTTAGCCATTAGTCAAGTCCTACTCTCTTCATCATCTCGGCATAAGCCTCTTCTACGCCGCCCATATCGCGAC
>CAMPAT010000196.1 GCA_946633275.1 uncultured Clostridia bacterium | reverse complement strand
AGCCGGTAGCCTCAGGTCTGATGAGAGAGCCGCCGTATGTAAGTCCCTTACCTGTAAGAACGCCGTTCTGGTAAGCGTCGCGGATTCTCTTATACTGACCGAAGAGGTAGCCTATTTCTCTGCCGCCAACGCCGATGTCGCCTGCAGGAACGTCAACGTCAGGACCGATATGGCGCTGAAGCTCTGTCATAAACGCCTGGCAGAAACGCATAATTTCGCCGTTGCTTCTGCCGCGAGGGTCGAAGTCTGAGCCGCCCTTACCGCCGCCCATCGGGAGACCTGTAAGAGAGTTCTTAAAGGTCTGCTCGAAGCCGAGGAAGTACATAATAGAAGCATTTACGCTGGGATGGAAGCGAAGTCCGCCCTTGTAAGGGCCGATAGCAGAGTTGAACTGAACGCGGAAGCCGCGGTTAACCTGAGTTTTGCCCTCGTCGTCAACCCACGCAACGCGGAAGCAGATAAATCTTTCAGGCTCAACCATTCTGCCGAGAATGTCATTCTCTTCAAGTGCAGGGTTCTCGTTAACTACGCCCTCAAGCGAGCGGAGAACTTCCTTAACGCACTGAATGAATTCAGGCTTTTCGCTGTCGCGTTTCTCGACTCTTGCGATTACGCTTTCAATGTACTGATTCATAATAATCGTCTCCTTTTTATAAATAACATCTTTACCTTTCTATTTTAACTCTGACAGCAAATAATGTCAATAATTTTTTGCTGCAAACTGTGAGCCTCACGTCGCAGTTGTAATTTCACTTTCGACGTGATATAATATTCAGGTAAACACCGCACAAATATTAATAAAAGGAGTAAAATATGAAACGGACATTGTCTTTATTTTTGTCGCTTATTCTTATTATGACGGCGCTGAGCACGCTTGAGCTTACTGCATTTGCAGACGGATATCCTAAGGCAAAGGACATCTATGTCAGCACAAAGGAGGGAACAAATGTCTATCTTTCCTCAGATAAGCCGTGCTACGTCAATAACGCCACGGCGCCGACTGCTGACGCCGAGGGTGCAAATCTCGTTTACGACGAGGCTACAGGCGTTATGACTATTAATAATTACGACGGCGGCGGTATCGACCTTCGCTACGCGTCAGGCGACCTGACTCTTGTGCTTAACGGCACAAACAATATCAGCGGACATCAGTTCTGCGTATATTGCGAATACGGAAATCTCACAGTTACATCAAAATCGGGCGGCGTGCTTAATATGTCAAACGATACTGATAACTGCGGCGGTCTTGTAAACTACTGGGCAGTAAGCAACGACTACAACCTTACAATTTCAGGCAACGCGAAGATTAATTACAACACAAAGCATGACGGTCAAATCAGCGCAATAAGGTCAAAAAACAAGATTAATATTCTTGACGACGCCGGCATTTCAGTTAAAGCAGAGTCTCAGGCGCAGTATAATAACGTTATCGGTCTTGAATGCAGCGAGCTTGTGCTCAACACAACGGGCACAATAGACGTAGATTTGGATGCGCTTTATTATTCTTACTGCACAAGCGCAAGCAAGATTCAGCTTGACAATGCAAAGCAAATTAAGTTCAGGGCAACAGGCGATTCGCCGAGCTGCCTTGTTCCGTATAACGACGCGCTCGCTTATCTGTCCACCCACCCGAAATACTCTAATTATGCTGAGACTGACGGAAAGGTATATTCCCTTCAGCTCGACATACTCCACGTCCACGAAACAACGCTTATTCCCTACAAGGCTGCAACGCCTGTTTCAACGGGCAACTACGCTTGCTACTACTGCAAGAGCTGCGGAAAGTATTTCAGCGATAAGGAAGCAACAAATGAAATCGCGGGACCAAAGTCAATTCAGAAAACTGCAAAATGGAATAACACAATAACCGTTAAGGCGAAAAAGCCGACGGTTAAGTACTCCAGCCTCAAGAAGAAAAATCAAACGCTTAAGGCTAACAAGCTGATGACAATCAGCAAGGCGCAGGGCAAGGTTTCTTACACACTCAACTCAGCTAAGAAAGGCAAGAAGAGCTACAAGAAGTACTTCAAAATTGACAAGAAAACGGGAAAGCTCACTATTAAGAAAAAGCTCCCGAAGGGCACATACAAAGTGTCAGTCAAGGTCAGCGCGCCGGGCAATGCGTACTACAAAGCAGGCTACAAAAACACAACTGTAAATATTAAGGTGAAATAAAAAATACCCGACTCTTTCGAGTCGGGATTTTTTAGTTAAACGTAAATTCACCGTCCTTGAAGTCAACCGAGCACTTCGTGTTCGGCTTAATTTTTTCTTCAAGTATAAGCTCGCTTATCGGGTCTTCAATCTTAGACTGAATTGCCCTTCTGAGCGGACGCGCGCCATACGTCTTGTCAAAGCCTGCGTCAGCGAGCGCGTCGATTGCGTCCTCGGTAAACTCGATATCGATGTCCATATCGCCGAGACGCTTCTTAAGAGTTACGAGCATACGGCGCGCAATCTCCTTAATATCGTCCTTTTCGAGCTGAGTGAACACGATAATCTCATCGAGTCTGTTAAGGAACTCCGGCTTAAAGGTGCGCTTAAGGTCAGGCATAACGAGTTCCTCAATAGTCTTATTTGAATCGCCGTCATCCGAATCGAAGCCGAGCGACTTTGTGCCGTCCGTAAGCTTGCTTGCGCCGACATTCGAGGTCATAATGATAATCGCGTTTTTAAACGAAACCTGTCTGCCCTGAGAGTCGGTAAGCACGCCGTCCTCAAGAATCTGAAGGAGCATATTGAACACGTCGGGGTGCGCCTTTTCAATCTCGTCGAAGAGAACTACGCTGTAAGGCTTACGGCGGATTTTTTCAGTAAGCTGTCCGCCCTCGTCAAAGCCGACATAGCCGGGAGGCGAGCCGATAAGCTTAGACACCGTATGCTTTTCCATATACTCGGACATATCGAGCTTGATAATAGCGTTTTCGTCGCCGATCATAGCCTCTGCAAGAGTTTTGCAAAGCTCTGTTTTACCACCGCCC
>CAMPAT010000195.1 GCA_946633275.1 uncultured Clostridia bacterium | reverse complement strand
GCTGTAACAGTTGCAGAGGGCTTATGTATTTGCTCCATCTCCGCAACAATATCTGTACTGTCAGTAGCAATAACAAAAGCGCTGCCATCAGTCATTATATATCTAACAATCTTGCTCATTATTATTTCCTTTCCTACAAACAAAATATTGCCTTTCGCTGTCTTCGCGCGGTTCGTCAAGCGTCAGTTCATCATATACTCCGATAATGTCAAATCCCGTATAAACTAACCCTTCTTTAATGCTGTCTGTGCTGTAAGCGCGTTCTTTAATATTTTCGCTGAATCTGTCGTAATTCTTACCGTTAAATACAAAGAAATCAAGATAGATTTCAACAATGTCATTGCCGATATAATTATTATCCCATGAAAGAAAGAAATCATCCTCGTCAAATACAAAAGTGTTGTCGAAGAGTATATGCCTGTGCTTATACTGAGTATTTACATCAAAAACAAAAACACCGCCGTCTGAAAGCGAGTAATAAACACTATTAAAGCACTTCAGTACATCATTAAAATCAATTAAATGGTTAATTGCGTCGAGTGAACACACGCAGTTATCGACTTTAAACGGGAGCGAAAAGTCTGTCATATCACCTTTTACGAGCTGTAAATTGGGTATATTCTTGCTCGCAGCGACAGTCAGCATCTCCTCAGAAAGGTCAATACCGATAATATTATACCCCTTTTTAGCTAAATGCTCGGAAATGCTCGCTGTTCCGCAGGCTAAGTCGAGGACCGTTTTTCCGCCGTTTGAATGCCGAGAAAAAAAGTTAGAAATGTATTCACTCCTAACTTTATAATCAACATTTTCTGTTAACCTGTCATAAAACGCGGCAAATGAATTATAACTGCTCATCATCAACCTTGTTAATACGCTCAAAAATTTTATCGTAACCGTCGCAGCCATACTGAAGCGAACGATTTACCCTACTGATAGTGGCGGTAGAGGCGCCGGTCTCATTAACGATGTCGGTATAAACTCTCTTTTCGGAAAGCATTTTTGCGACTGCAATTCTCTGAGAAAGAGTCTGTAGCTCCTGAACTGTGCATAAATCCTCGAAAAAATCATAACATTCCTGCTTGTTTTCAAGGGATAGAATTGCATCAAAAAGAAAATCAACATTTTTACTATTAAGAAATTTATCTTTCATTTGACTGCCTCCGGAATATGATAATCGTATTTTAACACATTAAAGCGTGAATGTAAAGTAAAAATCTCCGAAATAATCGGAGATTTTTAAATAAAGTTTATTCTTTAACAAGCTTTTTGTAAATATCAAAGCAATCAAAGGTAGCAAAGTAATCCTTTGGTGTCTCGGCTCTTCTGATAAGCTTAACTGTTCCGTCCTCTTTCAGAAGAAGCTCAGCACTTTTTAGCTTTCCGTTATAATTATATCCCATTGAAAAGCCGTGAGCGCCGGCGTCGTGAATGAATAATATATCACCCTTGTCAATTTTCGGCAGATTACGGTCAATAGCGAATTTATCGCAATTTTCGCAAAGTGAACCTGTTACATCGTATGTGCAGCTCAAAGGGTCATTCTCTTTTCCGAGAACGGTTATATGATGATACGCGCCGTAAATTGCAGGTCTCATAAGGTTAACAGCGCATGCGTCAACGCCAATATATTCTTTATGAGTATGCTTCTCGTTAATTGCTGTAGTCACGAGCGCGCCGTAAGGACCCATCATATATCTGCCGAGCTCCGTGCAAAGTTTAACATCTCCGAGGCCGTTTGGAACGAGCACCTCGTCGAATACCTTATGCACTCCCTCACCTATTTTGAAAATATCATTAGATTCCTGGTCAGGTGTATAAGGAATGCCGATTCCACCTGAAAGATTAATGAAGCTAATCTTAACTCCTGTTTTCTCATTAATCTCTACTGCAAGCTCAAAAAGAACTCTCGCAAGCTCCGGATAGTACTCGTTTGTAACGGTATTACTTGCAAGAAAAGCGTGAAGACCGAATTCCTCAACTCCCTTTTCTTTCATAATAGAATAAGCGTCAATAATCTGGTCTTTAGTCATACCGTACTTTGCGTCGCCCGGGTTATCCATAATACCATTAGTCAGGATAAACACGCCGCCGGGATTGTATCGACAACTCATTTTCTTTGGTAAGGCGCCGCAAGCCTTCTCTACCAAGTCGATATGAGTAATGTCGTCAAGATTAATAATTCCGCCGAGATTATTACAGAATTCAAACTCTTCAAGCGTAGTGTCATTTGAAGAAAACATAATATCGTCGCCAACTGCACCGATAGCTTCGGAGAGCATAAGTTCCGTCATGGAAGAGCAGTCGCATCCACAGCCGTATTCCTGCAGTATCTGCATTAAGAACGGATTAGGAGTCGCCTTAACTGCAAAATACTCCTTGTAGCCTTTATTCCAGCTAAATGCCTCGATAAGCGCTTTTACATTATCTCTTATTCCCTTTTCATCGTAAATGTGAAAAGGAGTTGGATAAGTTTTGATGATTTCTTCTGCTTTTTCCTTTGTTAAAAAAGGTACTTTAGCCATATTTTAGTCCTCCTGTTATGATATAGCCTGTTCTATAATTTGTCTTAGTTCATCAGCGCCTTCTCCGTTTTGAGATGAAAACGGAACTACGCTAACGTTGCCTGCAAATTCAAGTTCCTTCTTCGAGTCCTCAAGTCTGCGCCTATATTCCTTGACTTTGAGCTTATCGCTCTTTGTCATAACTATTACGAAAGGAATACCGGCGTTTTTCATAAATTCAATCATTCCAATATCGTCAGCAGTTGGTTTGTGCCGCATATCAACAAGCTGAACGACAAGTTTAAGATTTCTGTCACTTTGAAAGTAGCCTTCCATAAGCTCTGCAAAACGTTCTTTTTCCTGTTTGCTGATTTTTGCGTATCCGTAACCCGGTAAATCAACAAATTTTACGCCGTCAACGTCATAGAAATTGATTGTAATAGTCTTGCCGGGGACGGAACTGACTCTTGCAAGCTGTTTCCTGTTGAAAAGCTTATTTAAAA
>CAMPAT010000194.1 GCA_946633275.1 uncultured Clostridia bacterium | reverse complement strand
TATCTACGAGGGTAACGGATATGAAAAATCCTTTGATATTCTTTTTGTTGACACAGGCGAGCCGGGACTCCTTTGGAAGTTCCTTCCTGCGCTCATCATTATGTGCGCTGTCGGCGCTTTTCTCAACGTTGTTCCTTACTTCTTCTACGATTTTACCGAAAAGAAGCAAAAGAGCGTAATCCGCGTGCTTACTGTTCGCTCTCTGTTTGAAGACTATTCAAATAATGCGCTTGATAATGAGCAGATTGTTGAGGCGATTGAGCTTGTAGACAATGCCCGTAAGATGGCGTCTGAACAACCGAAGAGCACAGCAAAGACGTATAGAGAGCTGAAAGGCGCAGAAAGAAAAGCAGGCAAGAAGGCTTACAAGGAAGCGCTCGTATTCAATGAAGAAATCGAAATTTCACAGTTCGTTTGCGATGAACTTGATAAGTTCGATTCCGCACTCGGCAAACATCAGATTGAAGTTTATACAGATATCGCTGAGCAGGGAACAGATTATATTAAGCGCATTGACCTTGAAAGCGTTAAGGACGATATTGAGAAGGCGAAGGCGCTCCCGAAAGCAACTCCTGAGGAAAAAGCATTCCGCCGGTTTTGCATTCAGCTTGCAAAGGATAAGCGTGCTGCCAAGAGAGCTTATGACAAGTTCTACGGTACAGTAAACGAATTCAAGTCACCCGATATGGACGAACTCATCGCCCTGTTTGATAAAGAGGACGAACTCGATAAGGAAATCTTTGAACTTGCTAAGAATAAGAACGACAAGGCAGGAGCAAAAGCGCTTGCTGCCGAGAAGAAAGAAGTTCAGAAGCAGGCGAAAGCCCTTATGGACGAGTTTGCGCGCTTCAACCGTGCTGCAAAGCCGTATAATGACGCTGTTAAGTTCCTGAAGCAGTACGAAAATTACAGCCACTTCGATGAAATAGAGGCAATGTATGAGGAAGCCAAGGCTCAGCAAGAGTCAGAACAGACAGAAGAAACTATTAACCAGTAAGATTGAACAGGAGTTCAAATGAATAATATCAGCAAATGTCAAAATATAATTAAGGACCTCGGCGCAGACGCACTCGTGCTCTGCGACGAGGCTGATATGCATTACCTTTGCGGCTTTTCGCCAAGCGAAGGTATTGTTTTTATCACGAAAAATTCGGCGTATCACCTTGTTGATTCGCGCTATACTGAAACCGCGCAGAATAACGCGGCTGAAACAGGCTTATCTGTAATTGAGGTAAACCACGCGTTTGAAAAAGAGGTTGCCGCAATCGCGCGTAAGGAGAGTGTGAAAGCTTGCGTTTTTGAGGATGAAACTATATCTTTAAAGCGCTTTAACGCCCTTAAGAGTGAAATGGGGGATATTGAGTTTATCGAGCTCAAAGACCGTCTTATGCTCGAGCGTGGACGCAAGGAAGCGGACGAAATAGTAATGATGAAGAAGGCTAACGCCATTGCCGAAAAATCCTTCATCGAGCTGCTCAACTATGTAGAAGCAGGCAAAACGGAAAAGGAGCTTGCGTCGCAGTTTGATTACCTTATGGCGAAGAACGGCTCTGACGGCCTGTCGTTTGACACTATTCTTTTAACAGGCGCGCACACCTCAATGCCGCACGGCGTTCCGAGCGATAAAGTTATTGAAAGCGGCGACTTTGTGCTATTTGATTTCGGCGCAACGTATAAGGGCTACCACTCCGATATGACGCGTACCGTAGCCGTTGGCTCTGCAACAGACGAAATGCGCGAGATGTATGACCTTGTGCTTAAATCGCAGCTCGCAGGAATTAAGGCGCTCAATGCCGGCGTTAAGTGCGCTGATGTGTATAAGGCGGCTTATGACGTCCTTGACGAGAAGAATATGGCGCAGTATTTCCGCCACGGTCTCGGCCACGGAGTAGGGCTTGAAATTCACGAGGGTTTTAACGCTTCGCCGCGAAGCACGGATACTTATGAGGTAGGTAACGTTACTTCAATTGAGCCGGGTATATATATTCCCGATAAGTTCGGCATAAGAATAGAGGATGTGTGTTATCTTTCTCCCCGCGGAAGAGAAAATCTCAGTACAGTTACAAAAGAGTTAATAATTCTCTGATTTCTTGACAATAACTTATGAAATATGGTAGCTTCAAGGTAAATAAAGAGAGGTAAAATCTATGCAAAAATATCTTATTAACCCAAATCAGAAAATCGCTACTATCAATAAGGATATCTACGGACATTTCAGCGAGCATCTCGGCAGATGTATTTACGACGGCATTTATGTCGGCGAGAATTCAAAAATTCCTAACGTTAACGGTATGCGCTGCGATGTAGTGGACGCTCTTAAGGAGATGGGAATACCCGTACTTCGCTGGCCCGGCGGCTGTTTTGCTGACGAGTACCATTGGAAAGATGGTATCGGCGACAAGAAGAACAGAAAAAAGATGATTAATACCCATTGGGGCGGAGTAGTTGAGGACAACTCCTTCGGAACTCATGAGTATTTTGAGCTTTGCCGTCAGCTCGGCTGTGATACTTACGTTAACGGTAATGTCGGCTCAGGCACTGTTCAGGAGATGAACGAGTGGGTTGAGTATATGACGTTTGACGGCGTTTCGCCGATGTCTGCGCTTCGTGAGAAAAACGGAAGCAAAGTGCCGTTTGACCTTAAGTATTTCGGCGTAGGTAATGAGTCATGGGGCTGCGGTGGCTGTATGGACGGCGAATATTACGGCTCGCTTTTTAAGAGATATAATACGTATTGCCGCGATTATGTTGCAGGTAAGCACCTGCTTCGCATTGCCTGCGGTCCTAATGTCGACGATTACGGCTGGACGAAGAAGGTTATGGATAAGGTCAAGAACCACGCCGACGGTCTTTCGCTCCACTATTATGTCGTTCCGACAGGCGACTGGAACCATAAGGGCTCGTCGACTGATTTTGATTTGAATGAGTATAAGTCGACTATCTGTAAGGCTTTTTATATGGAAGAGCTGATTAATAATCATATCGCGATGATGGACAGCGTTAA
>CAMPAT010000193.1 GCA_946633275.1 uncultured Clostridia bacterium | reverse complement strand
AAACGGCGACTTTTAAATTTAAAATAACATTAATTTAGTTTTTACTTTATATTAATAAAATGGTGGTATCTTAATACTATGAATTACGGTATGATTAGAGTTGCGGCGGCTTCCATTAAACTGAAGGTAGCTAACCCGTCGTACAATAAAGAACAAATTAAAAATGCAATTGACAAGGCTGTTGAAGAAAATGTGCGCCTTCTCGTAACTCCTGAGCTTGCGCTCAGCGCAAGCACCTGCGGTGACCTCTTCTTCACAAAATCGCTCCAGAATGCGTGCAGAGACGCGCTTCTTGAAATCGCGGCATATACGGCGGATAAAAATATCGTCGTTATTGTCGGCGTTCCCGTTGCAGCGCGCGACAGGCTTTATAACTGCGCGGCTGTGCTGTTTGACGGCGAAATCTGCGAGCTTACGGCAAAGCGACTTTTCTCAAATTCTGATGAGAAGCGGTATTTTGCAGCTTTGGAGGAGGAAATTTTCTCTGAGCAGTATCAGACTTCAATTACTTCTGAGTCAACATATTTCCTCTGCGACGGCGTTACTGTCGGAATTGAGTTTGGCGACGAGCTCGGCGCTCCGCAGCCTCCGTCGACTCAGCAGGCGCTTTTCGGAGCGAATATAATAGTTAATCTTTCCGCAAACGCGGAGCTTGTTTCGAGGGCAAATTACCGCCGCGAGCTTGTTAAGAGTCAGTCCGCAAGATGTATCAGCGCTTACGTTTATGCAGGAACATCTGTCTTTGAGAGCACTACTGATTTAGTTTTCAGCGGCGCAACGCTTATTGCCGAAAACGGCGAGATTATTGCCGAGGGCGAGCGCTTTGTGCGCGACAATGTGCTTACTATAGCAGATGTCGACTGCGAAAAGCTTGACCTTCTCCGTCAGAAAAACGAGCTGTTTGTTCCCAACGATTTGGACAACGATTACTGCGATTGTCAAATTGACGATTTCGAGAACGAATATAACGACTTAAAATTCCGCACCGTTGACCCTCATCCGTTTATTCCGAATGATGAAAATGAGCGCAATGAACGTTGCCGTGAAATCTTTGCGATTCAGGCTGCGGGACTTGCGAAAAGACTTGAGCATATCGGTTCAAAGGGCTGCGTAATCGGTATCAGCGGCGGACTTGACAGTACGCTTGCGCTCCTTGTAAGCGTAGAGGCTATGAAGCTTCTCGGTAAGCCTATGAGCGATATTATAGGAATTACTATGCCGGGCTTCGGTACAACTGACAGGACGTATAATAACGCGCTTGAGCTTATGAAAAAGCTCGGCATTACCGTTAAGGAAATCAGCATTAAGGACGCTTGTCTCCAGCATATGAAGGACATCGGGCACGATCCTGACGTCAAGGACGTGACGTACGAGAATATGCAGGCGAGAGAACGCACTCAGATACTTTTTGACGTTGCGAATATGAACGGCTGCCTTCTTGTCGGCACAGGCGACCTCAGCGAGCTTGCTATGGGTTGGTGCACCTTCAGCGGCGACCAGATGAGTATGTACGGAGTTAACGCTTCCGTGCCTAAAACGCTCGTAAGATATCTCGTGCGCTACGTTGCCGAGAACAGCAACGAGGATATTAAGGCAATACTCCTCGACATTCTCGACACTCCCGTATCGCCCGAGCTTCTTCCGCCCGACGAGGACGGCAGAATCGCTCAGAAAACGGAGGACAATATCGGTCCTTATGAGCTTCACGACTTCTTTATTTATAATTTCGTCCGCTTCGGATATAATAAGGAGAAGCTGCAGAAGCTCGCTGAAATTGCGTTCGACGGAGTGTATGATAGATTCACGATTAACAAGTGGCTCGGCGTGTTTATGAAGCGCTTTTTCATCAGTCAATTCAAGCGCTCCTGCTCGCCTGACGGACCGAAGGTCGGTTCCGTTTCGCTCAGTCCGCGCGGCGACTGGCATATGCCGTCTGACGCGTCGTACGAAGATTTTATTTAAGAGGTAAGCTTTATGAAAAAATATAGAAGTATAATTGCAATTCTCGCGGCTGTCGTAATGGTCTGCTCGCTTATTGCGTGTACTCAGAAGCCGCATACTGAGAGCGTTACGCAGGCTGTAACGGACGAAAACGGCGAAGTTGTTACCGGCGAAAACGGCGAAATTGTGACAGAAGAGATTGAAGCTCAGGTTGTTACTGATGAGAACGGCGAGCCTGTTACGGAAGTGGTTACGGACGGCGAGGGCAAGCCTGTTACGACCGTTAAGGACGGAAAGTACCAGAATGTTACCCAGGTTGTTACAGCGTCGAAGAGTGGCAGCGCAACGACTAAGGCTTCGGCAAACAGCAAGAAGAAAACGACAACCACTACCAAGAAGGCAGCAAAGACAACTAAAGCGCCTGTTAAAAAGCCGACGGCTCCGTCTGCGCCTTCAGACCTTAAGGGTACGGCAGGCGAAAACTCAGTTTCGCTCTCGTGGAAGGGCGTTAAGTGCTCAGGCTACGAGGTTAAAGCTGTAGATGAAAACTCAAAGACAGTTTCTTCCTTCAAGACTAAGGAAATCTCCGCTGTAGTAAAGAACCTTGCTTCTTACACGAAATATACTTTCAGCGTAAGAGCATATAACACTAATTCTGCAGGAACGAGCGTGTCAAAATGGGTTTCAAAATCAGTTACGACGAAGGAGAGCGACAAGTCGCATAATATTACGCTTAACATCAAGCTTCCGATAGATTCAAACAAAGAGGATATCCTCACAATTAAAATCGGAGATGACAAGTACACCGAGAAAGTTAATCTTAACGGCTCAACGTACACCTTTAAATCTCCTAAGAAGTATAAGGGTGTAGTTAAGATTACAGCTTCGCTCAAGAGTGCAGGCTCAAGCTTCAGCGGAAAGACTGATAAAGAGACGTATTCAATCGATATTTCCGGCACGGGTATTGATATCGTTGACGGTGAGGACGACTAAGTATTATAATTTATATATTAAGGGCAAGAATATCTTGCCCTTTTATTTTATTTATGATATTATGTAAAGTGGTTA
>CAMPAT010000192.1 GCA_946633275.1 uncultured Clostridia bacterium | reverse complement strand
GTGATGAAAAGAGGAGAATATGTTTAAAACGGTTGCCCGTTTTAAGCCGAATTTGCTTTAAGCACCTTTAATGTTGGCTCATTTATACCCGTCTTTGGTATTTTAACTCTGAATTCTATATACTCGTCAGTTTCCGTCTTGTCTGTCTGGGCGTCAATTCCCGACGCCTTCATCGTTTCTATCGCCTTATTTACTGTATTAACAAATATTCTGACGTCTTTAAATACTCTTGCGACCTTTTTATTCGCTTTTTTCTTTGGTTCGCACAGAGAATCTATCAGTTTCTCCGTGTTTTCGACATTTAATCCCTTTTCTTTTATTATGTTAAGCGCCGCCCATATGTCCTTTTCGCTTTCAAGGCGCAGGAGTGCGCGCGCGTGGCGTTCTGTCAAGCCCTCTTTTTCAATAAAATACCGTACATCTGCAGGCAATTTGAGCAGTCTGAGCTTGTTTGAAAGCGCGCTCTGACTTTTCGACAATCTTTTCGCTATTTCAGACTGGCTCAGCCCGAAGTGCTCTACAAGTTGTCCGATTGCCGCCGCTTCCTCAAAGAAACTCAAATCGCTGCGCTGTACATTTTCAAGGATAGAGTATACTGCGCTTTGCTCGTAGTCAATATCAAGCTCAATGCAGGGCACTTCCTGTATTCCTGCAAGTATTGCCGCGCGTAGTCGTCTCTCGCCTGCGATTATTTCAAAATAATCTGAATTATTAATTCTTCTAATCAGAAGCGGCTGCAGAATTCCGTTTTCTTTTATTGAGTCCGCAAGGGACAGCATTTCGTCGCTCTCAAATTTATGGCGCGGCTGATACGGATTAGGCAGGAGCTGTTCTGTCTTTATATGTCTTATATCATTCAAAGGGGACAACCTCCTTACAGCTATAATATTAACATAAACGTTCAAAAAAATAAAGGATTTCTCGTCGTGAGAAATCCTCAATGTTCGACATAAACTCTTATCGCTAAAGCGGTTTTGCCGTAATTTTCTTAGCTTTTCTGGGGTATTGTGTCGGAGTTTGCGATATTTTTTTCACATAAACTATTGACCTGTCGTCGCCGTTAGGTAATTTATATATTATATCCTTTATATATTCGCCTCCGAGCGTGGTAATTGCGTTTTGTGCAAGCGACGTGTCCTCGCCCGTACCTTTAAGCGCATACATGCTTCCGCCTTCTTTTATAAAAGGTATGAGGTATTCGCTGAGAACGCCGAGCGGCGCGACTGCTCTTGCAGTTGCGATATCGTATTTTTCGCGCAGGTCGTTATTTTGTCCTGCGTCCTCCGCTCTCATATGCACCGTCTGAGCTTCAAGACTGCACGCGCTGAGCACGTTTTCAAGAAAAGTAAGCCTTTTTTGAAGCGAGTCGAGAAGCGTAAGCTTGATATCAGTCCTCGCAATCAGAAGGGGAATACCGGGAAAACCTGCGCCCGTTCCTACGTCAATTACACTCGCTCCCTGCGGTATGTCGGCATATTGCAGAAGCTCGAGGCTGTCGATAAAATGCTTTATCACAATTTCGTCGGGCTCAGTTATTCCCGTAAGGTTCATAACCTTATTCGTTTCTACGAGCATTTTTGCATATGTATCAAAGCGCGAAAGCGCGGTGCTGTCAAGCGCCACGCCTGTTTCGTCTGCATATTGTTTAAGTAAAACCTTATTAATCATAATGATTCGAGAATGATGTTCAGCGCCGTTATGTCGGCAGGGTTTACGCCGCTGATACGGCTTGCCTGGCCGAGATTCTGCGGTCTGATTTTGTCGAGCTTTTCAATTGCTTCAAGCCGAAGCCCTTTAAGCGACTTATAATCAATATTTTCCGGAATTTTTTTGCATTCTATACGGCGCATTTCAGCAATCTGCGCCTCCTGCTTTTTTATATATCCCTCGTATTTAACTGAAATCTGCACCTGCTCAAAAACCTCGTACGGCAAATCAGGGCGCTCGGGGTCAAACGGCGCGAGGTCGTCGTACGTTATCTGAGGTCTGCGGAGCAGTTCAAGCATTTTGCAGCCTGTTTTAAGCTTAGCCGTTTTGCGTGAGGCGAGCATTGTCTGCAATTCGTCGGTAAGTGGTATCGAAGTTTTCTTAACTCGCGAAAGCTCTGCCTTAATCTGTTCCTGTTTAACGAGGAACTTCTGATATCTTTCCTCGCTGATGAGCCCGATTTTATAGCCCGTCGGGGTAAGGCGGAGGTCAGCGTTATCCTGGCGCAGTACAAGACGGTATTCGCTACGCGAGGTCATCATTCTGTACGGGTCGGTACAGCCCTTAGTAATCAAATCGTCAATGAGCGTTCCGATATAAGAGCCGCCTCTGTCGAGAACGAGCTCGTCCTCGCCCTTGATTTTGAGCGCAGCGTTAATGCCTGCAACAAGTCCCTGCGCCGCCGCTTCCTCGTAGCCGCTCGAGCCGTTGAACTGTCCTGCGCCGTAAAGCCCGTCAATATTATTGAATTCGAGCGTTGCTTTAAGCGCTGTCGGGTCGACGCAGTCGTATTCAATCGCGTAAGCTGTACGCATAACTACGGCGTTCTCAAGTCCGGGGATAGTGTGAATGAATGCGAGCTGCACGTCCTCGGGGAGCGAGGACGAAAGTCCCTGCAGATACATCTCCTCCGTGTTTTCACCGCACGGCTCAATAAACAGCTGGTGGCGTTCCTTGTCTGCAAAGCGCACAATTTTATCCTCAAAGCTCGGACAGTAGCGCGGACCCTTGCCCTCAATTTTTCCGCTGTACATCGGCGAGCGATGAAGATTGTCGAGAATAATCTGCTTCGTCTTTTCGTTAGTATATGTTATGTGGCAGACGACCTTGTTTTCAGGCGGCGTCTCGGTTTCAAAGGAGAAGGGGACTGTCCTTTCGTCGCCCTCCTGCACTTCAAGCCTGCTGAAATCGACAAAACGTCTGTTAACTCTGCTCGGAGTGCCCGTTTTGAAACGGCGAAGAGGAATATCAAGCTTTTTGAGCGACTGCGCAAGCGCGTTTGACGGAAACATTCCGTCAGGTC
>CAMPAT010000191.1 GCA_946633275.1 uncultured Clostridia bacterium | reverse complement strand
AATATCCGTATTGCCCCGTCGCTTCCGCCCGTTGACGAGCTTGATTTGGCGGCGCAGATTCTTTGCGTGAGCGTAAGGCTCGCGTGCATTGAGGCGTTACTGAAATGAAAATAGGTGCTTCCACCTCGTGCTTTTATCCGCTTGAGACGGAAAAGGCACTCGACAGAGTTATTGATTTAGGCTTCAAGTCGTGCGAGATATTTTTTAATTCCTCGAGCGAGCTTGAGGACAGATTTACAACAGAAATGAAAAAGCGCGCCGACAGCGAGGGAGTCGATATACTTTCGGCTCACCCGTTTTCGTCGTTCATAGAGAACACGTGCATTTTCGGAGAATATCAGAGGCGCTATGATGATTTTATAGATTTATATAAGCGCCATTTCCATGCCTGCGCGGTGCTCGGCGCAGACATCGCTGTGATTCACGGCGGACTCGCCGTGCAGAAACGTGATATACCCGAGGAGCATTACCTTGAGCGCTTCAGGAAGCTCGTTGAGTTCGGCAGGGTAGAAGGCGTCAGAGTGTGTCAGGAAAACGTTGTGCGTTTCCGCTCGCAGTCGCTTGATTTTTTGAAGCGGATGAGAAACGAGCTCGGCGACGATTTCAATATGGTGTTCGATATCAAGCAGGCGATACGTTCAGGCTACGACCCGTTTGAGATTGTTGAGGAGATGAAAAATGAGATTGTTCACCTTCATCTGAGCGACAACGGCGAGGACGGCGACTGCCTGCCGCCGGGCAGGGGCACGTTCGATTTTAAGCGCCTTTTTGATACTATGGAGGGTGCAGGCTATAACGGCGGCGCTGTTATAGAAATATATTCAAAAGGCTTTGACGTAGCGGACGAGCTTGCCCAAAGCAGAAGCTTTTTTGAAAAGTTATAATTAAAATGGAGCGGTTATATAATCGCTCCGATGTTTTTATAGGACTTGTGAAATGAATAAGTTAAACGATAAGACAAAAGGAATACTGTGCATACTCTTTTCTGCATTTTGTTTCAGCGGTATGAGTTCGTTCATCAACCTTTCGGGCGATTTGCCGATTGCTCAGAAGGTCTTTTTTCGCAACCTTGTCGCTCTTTTTATCGCTTCGTCTGTACTGCTGAAAAATAATGAAAAGATACGTCCGCAAAAAGGATGTCTTAAATATCATATCCTGCGTTCTACCGCAGGTATTCTCGGCGTGTTCGGCAATTTTTACGCGACGACTCATATGTCGCATACTGCGGACGCCGCAATGCTCAACAAGATGTCGCCGTTTTTTACGCTGATTTTTTCTGCGATTTTCCTGCGTGAAAAGGTTAAGCCTAAGCAGGCGCTTGCAATTATCGGCGCGTTTATCGGCGCAATGTTTGTGATTAAGCCGTCGTTTGATAATACAGAGCTGCTTCCGTCGCTTTCGGGCTTCTTCGGCGGACTTGGCGCAGGCGCAGCTTATACGTGCGTTCGCCATATGGGTAATAAGGGCGAAAACAGTCACTTTACCGTGTTCTTTTTCTCCGCTTTTTCCGTCGCTGTTACAGCGCCGTATCTCGTGTTCTTTTATCAGCCGATGAGTGCAAGACAGTTTGTTTATTTACTTCTTGTCGGAGTGTGCGCGGCAGGCGGACAGTACGGAATTACGGCGGCGTACACCTTCGCACCGAGCAGGGAAATTTCCGTCTACGATTACTCAAATATCATTTTCACCGCGATTGAGGGTTATCTCTTCCTCGGCCATCAGATACCTGATATACTGTCGATTGTGGGTTATATTTTGATATGTCTGATGGCTGTCTGGATGTTTTTCTACAACAAAAAGGAACATACGCTTAAAAACGTTTGATATCATCAATATATTGTTGTAAAGTAAAAATACTTGCATTTTTCTATATGTTGTGTTATAATGCATTTTGTAGTTAATACAAGAGGAGGATGAAACTATGAAATGTCCGTTTTGTTCATTCACAGACAGCAAGGTAATTGACTCTCGTCCTACTGATGAAAACGAGCGTATCCGCCGCAGAAGAGAGTGCCTTCAGTGTGGAAAAAGATTTACTACATATGAGATTATTGAGGACGTCCCGATTATTGTAATTAAGAAGGACAAGTCCCGTGAAGTTTTCGACCGTAATAAGATTCTTAAGGGAATGCTGCGCGCGTGCGAAAAAAGACACGTTACCATTAACGACCTTGAAGCAAAAATCAGCGAGATTGAAACTGCGCTTCAGTCCTCGGTAGACCGCGAGGTTACCTCTGCCCGTATCGGCGAGCTTATTATGGAGAAGCTTAAGGATATCGACGAGGTTGCGTACGTTCGCTTTGCTTCCGTTTATAAAGAATTTGACTCTGCAGAGTCATTCCGCGAGGAACTCGCAAAGCTTAATGATTAAAAATAAACCGCCGAAGGGGCGTCCTTCGGCGGTTTTCTTTTTAGTATTTATACTTTCCGTGAGGCGTGGAGTTAAATTTGTCGATTACGACCTGGTATCTTTCATAAGCCATTTTTACTGCGTCCTCCCACGAAATGTAAATATCGTTTTGCGCGTTCAGACCGACTCTTGCGAGGAGGTCTTTATTATCTATAATCTGTTCGATTTTGCGGTAAATGCTGTGCGCGTTTTCTTCGCAGAGGAAGCCTGTTTCGGCGTCAATAATGCCTTCTGCGGCGCAGGAGCCGGCAACAAGCAGCGCCGCCGTCGCGGAAGCCGCCGCCTCGCGCACAACCAGTCCGTTTGTGTCAAACTGCGACGGAAATACAAGCAAATCGGCTGCGCTGTAATATACCTGCAGTTCGTGCCTGTCGGTTATCTGTTCAGTAAAAATCACTTCGTTTGTCAGCCCGATTTTTCGGGTATATTTTTTTATTGCGCCTTCGTCAGGTCCCATACCAACCATAATCATGCGGTAGTCCTTGCCGGCGTTTTTCAGCATACGGCAAGCGTCGAGAATCAGCCTGATATTTTTATACCAATTCAGCCTGCCGACAAACAGCAAAATCGGTACGTCGGCAGGTATCGAGTGCTTGCGGCGAATT
>CAMPAT010000190.1 GCA_946633275.1 uncultured Clostridia bacterium | reverse complement strand
TAAATTATAAATTTCTCGTATTAAATAAAAGGAGCCGCATATTAAAGAAGGATTAAATTTGAGGGATTCTTTAGTATTTTTGCAAACTGTGACATCTTTGCAGTATTTACGAGCAATTATCGCAAGGCTTTCAGCACAAAGCGCTCTCTTGTTGTCGGGTGTAACTACAATAATTTTTTTGCACTTTGGCGCAATAACTGACAAATAGCCTTCAACATCCTTGTCCTTCATCATACCTATAATGGCAGTTTCATTATTTAATTTGCTGCACAGGAATTTAGCAGCGGCAACGTTATGCCCACCGTCAAGGAGCACTCCGTTTTTATATTCCTGCCTTGCAGGAAGGCTGTGAAGCGATTTAACAGGCTGCACGTTTAATTCCTTAAGAACTGCGTTTGCAAGCGAAATATTGTCGCTTATGCCGTCTGTAACGAGCTTTGAACACTTCCCTTCAAATATTTCGCGCATTTCTGAGCCGAGAAGAAAACAGATACCGTTTTGTCTGAGTATTCCTGATTTTTCCTCTGCAATATCTTCAATCGTTTTTCCGAGGAAATCAGTATGGTCGAGTGATATTGAAGTTATAACAGAGATGTTATTTTCTTCAACATTAGTTGCGTCGCCCTTTCCGCCCATACCGCATTCAATTACTGCATAATCAACGCCGTTATCAGAAAAGTATTTATACATTATTGCAGTAATGAACTCAAATTCAGAACAGTCGTTGTCGCGCCAGTTGCTTACATAATTTGCGAAATCTTCCTCGCTGATAAACTTTCCGTCAATCTGAATTTGTTCTCTGTAATTCAAAATCCATGGTGAAGTAAACAGACCTGTTTTATGTCCGCATTCAGTAAGCGCATTTGCAATAGTTGCAGCGACAGTACCTTTTCCGTTAGTTCCCGCTATATGAATGATTTTAATAGAATTCTGCGGATTTCCCATTCTTTCAAGCAGGCTTTTAATACGGTCAAGCCCCGGCATAATGCCGAGGCTTTCTTTGTTTTTAATATAATCAAGCGCCTGATTATAATTCATTACGCTATTTCCTCAATAGACTTTTTAAGCATTGCAATCTTTTCTTCAAGCTTAGCCGCGTCATCCTTATTCTGCTGAACAACCTTTTCAGGAGCTTTATTAACAAATCCGGGATTTGAAAGCTTTTTGTTGATAAATGCAAGCTTATCCTCTGCCTGAGCAAGTTCTTTTTCAAGTCGTTTCTTTTCCGCCTCAAAATCGACTAAATCGCCGAGAGGAATATATATCTTCGCGTCGTTAGTGATAATAGTAACAACATTTCCGAGGTCGCCGAATGACTTATCGACAGTAACTTCGTTGGCATAAGCAAGGCGTTTAATGAATTCAGTTCCCGTAGTGAATATGCCAGTCTTGTCTGTTTCAATAAACACAGCAGATTTCTTACTTGGCGGAATGTTCATTTCCGCTCTGCGGTTTCTGATAGCGCGAATGGCAGCCATAATAACTTCCATTTCATCTTCTTCCGTTTCGAAGGAAAGGTCATCAGAATATTTGCACCAATCCGAAATCATAATTGACTCGCAGTCGTGCGGAATAGCCTGGTAAATCTCTTCTGTAATAAACGGCATAAACGGATGAAGAAGTTTAAGAATATCAGTTAATACAAATACGAGTACTGCTTTAACGTTTTCCTTCGCGTTTTCATCGTCGCCCTGAAGTCTGATTTTTGCAATCTCAATATACCAGTCGCAGAATACATCCCATATGAAATCGTAAAGTTTCTGAACTGCGATACCGAGCTCAAATTTATCAAGGTTATCAGTAACTTCGGCAGCAAGTGAATTTACCTTTGAAAGAATCCACTTATCTTCAATAAGAAGTTCGTTTGGAAGTCCGTTATACTTATAATCATCGCCAAGGTACATAAGCACGAAACGAGCGGCGTTCCACAGCTTGTTTGCAAAGTTTCTTGAAGCTTTTACCCTGTCGTCAGAGAATCTCATATCATTTCCGGGTGAATTACCGGTTGCGAGAGTGAATCTGAGCGCGTCTGCGCCGTATTCGTCTATGACTTCAAGCGGGTCAATACCGTTTCCGAGCGACTTACTCATTTTTCTACCCTGAGAATCGCGAACGAGACCGTGAATGAGTACTGTATCAAAAGGTACTCTTCCCGTCTGCTCAAGACCTGAGAACATCATTCTCATAACCCAGAAAGGAATTATATCGTATCCCGTAACGAGAGTGTTAGTAGGATAATACTTCTTGAAGTCATCAGTTTCTTCCGGCCAACCCATTGTAGAAAACGGCCAAAGCGCTGACGAGAACCATGTGTCGAGAGTGTCCGGGTCCTGGTGGATATGTTCGCTGCCGCAATATGCACACTTAGAAGGCTCTTCCCTGCTTACTGTAATCTTGCCACAGTCATCGCAGTACCACGCCGGAATTCTGTGACCCCACCAAAGCTGACGGGATATGCACCAGTCGCGTATGTTCTCAAGCCAATGAAAATAAGTTTTCTCATACCTCTTAGGAACGAACTTGGTGTCGTCATTTTTAACAGCGTCAATTGCAGGTCCTGCAAGAGGTTTCATCTTTACGAACCATTGCTTTGAAACCTTAGGCTCGATTGTTGTTGAGCAGCGATAGCAAGTACCTACGTTATGTGAATAATCCTCAACCTCGAGAAGCGCACCTTCTGCTTCAAGGTCCTTAACAATTTCTGCACGGCACTCATATCTGTCCATACCGCTGTATTTTCCCCAGCCATCCTTAATGTGAGCGTCGTCAGTCATAACGTCAATAACTTCAAGATTATGTCTGAGACCAACCTCAAAGTCGTTAGGATCATGAGCTGGAGTAATCTTAACTACACCTGTACCGAATTCAATATCAACATATTCATCAGCAATAACGGGAATCTGACGGTGTACAATCGGAAGGTCAAGCATTTTGCCGACTAAATCCTTATATCTCTCATCATTCGGATTAACAGCTACTGCTGTATCGCCGAGCATTGTTTCAGGACGGGTAGTTGCGAGTTCA
>CAMPAT010000189.1 GCA_946633275.1 uncultured Clostridia bacterium | reverse complement strand
CGTAGTAATTCCGCCCTCGTGATTGCCGGGTGAAGGGTTCTCATAGCATTCCTTGCCATTTGAATAGAAATAATTCTTAAAGCCGTTAATCATCTTAACAGTTTTGTCGAACACTTCCCTGTTTTCACATCTTTCAAGCAACAAGTGCTCAGCGCCGAACATCTCCGGTACTTCAGTAAGAATCGTTGACGCTCCCGCTTCAGTAAGCCTGTCGTTCACTCTGCCGCAAAGTGCATTTGCTGTAATTCCGCTGAAAGCATCTGAGCCTCCGCACTTATAACCAACAATCAGATTTTCAATACCGACTTCCTCACGCTTGAAGTTCTTGATATTATTATAAAGTTCTGAAAGAAGCTTTTTTCCTGCTTCAATCTCATCCTCGACATCCTGAGCACAGAGAAATTTAACCCTGCTTTCGTCAATATCACCGAGATAAGGCTTAAACACGCCGAGGTTTGTATTCTCACATCCGAGTGAAACAACAAGCACGCCTCCTGCGTTTGGATGGTTAACGAGTCCTGCAAGAGCTTTTCTCGTGTTCTCCTGGTCGTCGTCGAGTTGAGAGCAGCCGTACGGATGAGTAAAGGCGAATACGCCGTCGCAGCCCTCGCCGACAATCTCGTTACCGATTTGTGCGAGGCGCTCAGCAGTCTTATTAACGCAGCCGACAGTCGGGATAATCCATATTTCATTTCTGATTCCGATTTTGCCGTTTGCACGCTTGTAGGCGTTTATCTTTATGTCTGATACTGTGGGAATATACTCAGTTTCCCCGTTGTATGTATATTCCGAAAAGTCGCTGAGATTAGTTTTTAAATTATGCTCGTGGACATAGCTGCCTTGGGGTGTATCTTCGGTAATATGTCCGATTGGGCAGCCGTACTTAATTACATTTTCGCCCTTTTTTAAGTCGCTGATTAAGATTTTATGCGCTTTCGGGATATTATCAAGCGCTGTAATTCCGTTTTCCGAATATCCTTTTACAACATTCTCAAGAGCGACCGCGACATTGTCCTCTTCATTAAGTCTGATGAACTTAGCCATTGACAGCCTCCCTGACAGCGCTCCTCATACCGTTTTTAGTAATTGAAATATAATGTATTAAAACCTTATTATATATTAAAGTGTTATTAACTCCGAAATATTCAAGCACTTTTGATACAATATCTTCATCGCTTTCGTCCTTAATTACATTGAAGAAAGAGATTACATCTTCGCTGTCGTTAGCTTTTCCGCTGTAAAGATAGAAATCAATTAGCGCAGCGAGCGAAAATGACAGAATCTGAGGCGCTTCGTTCGCACTTTCAGTATACTCAAGGAGCGAATCAAGACATCTCGCTTTAAACTTTGATACAGAATTAAGCGCAATATCAAGAAGCCTATGGTCGATAAAAGGATTGTCAAATCTATCGAGCACGCTGTCTGCGTACAAATCAAGTTCGGCTTTATCGAGGTTCATTGTGCTTTTTATTTCTTCAAGGCCTCTCATAATGTAAGCGTTGAAATCTTCATCGTGCACCATATCCCGCACAATTTCAATACCGCACATATGAGCAGCGAGAACGGACATAGTGTGAGCGCCGTTTAAAATGCGTACTTTTCGCGTTCTATAGGGCGCAATATCGCTGACGTACTGTATCCCCTGCAACTTATCAAGCGGCAAAAGCTCTTTACAATAGTCATCCGCTTTAATGAGCCAGCTTGCATACGGCTCACAGTTAACGGAGCAAGGGTCTTCATCACCGTCAGTATGACCGCTTACAATCCTGTCGACGAGAGTATTACAGAAAGAGCAAGTTTCAACATATGCTTTAAAACTGTCGTCAAGCGACCAAAGCTCCGCATATTTTAAGATACATTTTTTAAGTTCGTCGGCATTATTCTCGATAAGCTCAACGGGAAGAAATAATAACTTATCTGCGCCGTTTCGGTATCGATTATAAAGCAGAGCAGTAATCTTTGCAGGGAACGAAACGTTCGGCGCGTCTTTTAACTTGTCTTCGGCATTAAATACAATTCCGGCTTCTGTTGTGTTGGAAATAATAACATCAGCGGTATTGAACGCAGCCATTAACTTATCGTACTCTCCAACAGTATCAATACATTCTTTAACGCAGGTTATATCAACAGCCTCGTCAACAACTTCTCCGTTAAGTCTGCCACGCTTATAAACATTGTAATTACAGTCCTGCTCATTAAGCAGATTGATAACTCTCGTGTTAATTCTCGGCTGACAGATAGTTACTTCCGCTTTGAAAAGGCCTGAATTGTTGGCAGAATTGAAGTAATCCTCCGCAAACGCTCTGAGGAAGTTACCTTCACCAAATTGTAAAACTCTAATCATAACTTAACCCAAACGGACTGCCAAAAGGCAGTCCTAAATTAATCTTCCGTATTTTCTGTTTCGATATTATCGACTGTATCTTCATCTTCTGAAGGTTCAATGACAGAAGTCTCCTCCGTATTCGGGAGAACGCCTTTTTCCATAAGAGAGATAAACTCTTCGCCATTGATTTTTTCACGGCTGATGAGCGTCTGAGCAACAAGCTCGAGCTTATCATAGTGTTCCTTGAGAATTCTTTCGGTTTCGCTATAAGCTTCACGCATAATACGCTCAACTTCATCATCAATTCTGAGCGCCGTGCCTTCGCTGTAATTATTAACTCTGCCGTAATCTCTGCCGAGGAATACCTCGTCATTCTGATTGTCGTAAACAACAGGTCCGAGCGAACTGCTCATACCGTATTTTGCAACCATATTACGTACTATTTCAGTTGCACGCTGAAGGTCGTTTGACGCGCCTGTAGAGATATCGTCAAGCGCGATTGCTTCTGCAACGCGACCGCCGAAGAGTGATATAAGCTTATCCGTCATCATCTTCTTAGAAACGAAGTCACGTTCCTCAATAGGAGTATACCAAGTATAACCGCCTGCGCCGAGTCCGCGAGGAATAATAGAAATTTCCTTAACCATATCGTGCTCGCCGCTGTAGTAAGAAGATACTGCGTGACAAGCTTCGTGATATGCAGTAA